>JAFGMS010000182.1 GCA_016927375.1 Anaerolineae bacterium | reverse complement strand
CTCAGTATCTTTTCATTCCGGCCGTGAAGCCCGGTGCCGGCGCCAGGAGATGCTCATACCACCCGTAGACGTTGGGGTGTTTCATGGCAGAATGCCCATCATGGCAATAGAATGATGGGCATTCTGCTTTGGTAAGCCGTTGGCAGATAGACGTTGCGTGACTACCACAATAGCCGCTTTTCAATCATCAATCATTCAGTCGCCAATCAATACAGATAGGGCAAGCGCAGCAGCATGACATCGAGGGCCAGTCGTGTGTTAACATTGGTCTTTGCCAGCAGGTTTGCCGTCTCACGTATTGCCATGAGCGCGCTACGCGTCTCGGTGCTTCCTAGCGTTTGGGCAACTTCCATCAGGATCTCGACCTGATCTGCGTTGACCGGATCAACCCGGCTACCTTCGGCCAGCAGTAATACATCACGCCACCATGCCTGCCAGATGTCGAGCAGCAGGGGCAGCTCCTCAGCCCGGCCGGCGGCGTCCTCCGCATAGGCCATCCGGCCGGCGCGGTTGGCGCGCAGCAGCGATAGGAGATCATCAATAAGCCGGGTTCTTTGTTCCAGCCGTGTCTGTTCATCGCCGGATTGTTGTGCGGCATTCAACGCCCAGCCGGGCCGCCCGCCCGAAAGCCGTGCGAGCAGTGTGCTCTGCTCAGGTGGCAACTGCAGGCGCGTAGATAGCGCTGTCTCGATCTGCCTGGCGGGGACGGGCCTCAGCGCGATCACCTGGCAGCGGGAGACAATGGTCGGTATGGTTGCTTCGGCGGCGCCGGCTGTCAGGATGAGACGGGCTGCTACGGGGGGCTCTTCGAGCGTTTTCAGCAGCGCGTCGGCGGCGGCATCGGTGAGATGGTGGACATCCAGGACAATGGCAATGCGGTAACGTGCTTCCAGGGGGTGGAGGTTCAAGGCGGCCTGCAAGTCGCGGATGGTGTCGATCCTGATGGATGCCTTTTCCGGCTCGACTGTCAGAATGTCGGGATGTATTCCTTGCCCGATCAGATGGCAAGGGCGGCATTCGCCACAAGGAGGGTTCTCACCAGTGCAGTTGAAGGCCTGTGTCAGGCGCGTCGCCAGCGTGGTTTTACCTACTCCTGATGGGCCTGTTAGCAGGTAAGCATGGCGGGTACGGCCGGCCGCGATTTGCTCGGCCAGCAGCCGCACTGCCCACTCGTGACCGATCAGGTGCCAGTTTTGAAGATAGAGGCTCATGGCACATACTCTTCGGGGCTGGGGGGTGGGGGTTGGGGATTAGGGTTTTTTTGCAGAGAATGATTTGCATGCAAGTTGTTGACGTAACCGTTGCAAATGCTCGTGGGTAGATTCTTTGGCAACATACAGCCCCTTATTCCTTATGGTCGAAGGTAGTTACAACTCTTGGTCGTCTAGCTTCAGACAGTTATCATGGCAGATAATTGTAGCCGATTTGCTATCATCTGACCGCTTGCTCCGCCAAAGATCGTGTGATACTCTTTGGCGGCGACAGTTCATATCAGGAGAGCTCACAACTAAGGTTCCCATGGTCAACATATTCAAAGCACCTCATCGACGATTGAACCCCCTTACCAATGAGTGGCTGCTCGTCAGCCCACAGCGGACAGAGCGTCCTTGGCAGGGGCAGATCGAGAAGACTGTCGAGGAATACCGGCCTGCTTACGATCCCGGCTGCTATTTATGCCCGGGCAATGCGCGGGCAGGCGATAATCGCAACCCGGATTATGAGGGACCATTTGTGTTCGATAATGATTTTCCGGCACTGCTCCCCGGCAGCGAGTCCGCAGAAGACAGGACACACCCTTTGTTTCAATCACAGAGCGAGCGCGGCATCTGCCGCGTGGTGTGTTTTTCCCCACGCCACGATTGGACACTGGCACACATGCCGGTCCCTGACATTCGGCGGGTGGTCGATGTCTGGGCCGAGCAGACCGCCGATCTTGCTGAGCAATTCGAGTGGATGAGATATGTTCAGGTCTTTGAGAACAAAGGGGCGATGATGGGGTGCTCTAACCCGCACCCGCATGGCCAAATCTGGGCCACCGAACATCTGCCGCGTGAGATCGACAAAGAAGACAAGGCTCAGCGCGCCTTTTACGAAGCAAGGGGCCGGACGATGGTCGCTGAGATCCTGGGCGAGGAGCGGCGCCGGACGGAGCGTTTGGTCTATGAGAATGCACATTGGACGATTATTGTGCCGTTCTGGGCCGTCTGGCCCTTCGAGGTAATGCTGATAGCCAACCGGCCGGTGCAAATGATCGAAGAGCTGGACGATACAGAGCGCGAGGCCCTGGCTGACGCGCTTTCTGCCCTGACTATACGGTATGATAACCTGTTCCAAACCTCTTTCCCTTACAGCATGGGGTTCCACCAGGCGCCTGTGAATACCGGTGAGCAGCCGCACTGGCATCTGCATGCTCATTTCTATCCGCCTCTGCTGCGCAGCGCGACCGTCAAGAAGCACATGGTCGGCTATGAGATGCTGGCAACTCCCCAGCGCGACATCACCGCCGAAGCAGCGGCTGCGCGTTTGCGGGAGCGGGCCGGCGAGAGGTACGCATAAGCTGCTGTGGTTTCAAGCTGTGTTTAGCCGGCTCTTTGATTTCCTCATCTGCGGGGTGGTTGGCTACCTGGTCGGCAGCATTCCGTCGGGGGTGCTGCTGGCGCGGCTGTTCGGCTGGCCTGACCCACGGGCGTATGGCAGCGGTCATACCGGGGCCATGAATGTCTCGCGGGGGGCGGGTAAAGTTGCCCTGGTGATCGTCATGCTGGTCGATATGCTCAAAGGGCTGGCCGCTGTCCTGATTGTATCGGAGCTGTGGGCCAATCCCTGGGCGATCACCCTGGCCGGTATTGCTGCTGTCGCCGGCCATAACTGGCCTGTCTGGTTGCGCTTCCGCGGCGGGATGGGGCTTTCGACGGGGGCCGGGGCTATGATCACCCTGGCCTGGCCTGTTGTGGTGGTGGCTGCTGCATCACTGGCTGCGATCCGTATTTTGCTTATCCGGCATACCCCTCGTGCCACGATTGCTGCCTCGTTGACTATTCCGCCGGCGTTGTGGCTGTTTGATTATCCGCCACAGATCTTCTGGTTGGGGACAGGCATCGCGGTGCTGATTATAGTACGGCATATGAGCGATTGGAATCGGCAGTATAGCTGATAACAGATGGCTATGGGCGTATGTACCGGTTGAAGGGGAAGATCGAAATTCGCCACAGAGACACTGAGGGTTCTTTTTTATTTTTCTCTGTGCCCTCTGCGTCTCTGGTATGAAAATAGATTGGGCGAAGCGTCCATGCGCGCACGGTCGGACTAACAGTCCGACCTACATTATGGTATATGGCTGATGACTACGAGCCGTTGTGCTTACAAATCATCTTGTGAGCTTGGCCTGCGCCGATAGAGTCTGGTGACTACGGAGAAACGGTTGGGCGTAAGGGGGTCTTGGAAGGGCAATGGTAACCCACCGAGTGGGCTGGGCATGGGAATGGGATGGTAGACATAATCGCGAATACCGCTGTCCCAACGTGTCAGCAGAGCACTGACTACCAGGAGAGCTACACCAAACCATTGGATGACCTCCATCCGCTCACCCAGCCACATGAATGCTACCATCAAGGTTACGCCTATTTCGGCAACATTCAGCAGTATCGTCTGGAGGCTTCCCAGATTTCTGACCCCCATGAATAGCGTCACCCGCGACAGTGCCGTGACTGTCATCATGCCCAGGACATAAATCCAGCCTATTGGCATAGCAGGCCCCCATCGCAAAGGCAAGATGGTGCCGTAGGCCAGGCGAGCTATCAGCACGATCAGCCCCATCCAAGTGAGTGCATAGAGGGCCATTGTTTGGGCAGGCATTTCGTACATCACACGTTGGCTGAGTACGATGTGAAGCGCATAGGTAAAAGCAGAACCAATCATTAAGCCGACGCCTATCCAGTGAATCGTTGCCTGGCGATAACCGCCGGCCAGCAGGTAGACAGCTATCAGGGCCAGCAGCGCACGGAAAATACTGAGGCCGGAGATGTGCTGTCCGTAGAGACGTACCAGCAACATAGCGAAGATCACGTAGAGCATGTTGAGGAGCTGTACCAACGAGGCATTGTCCAGAAGGAGCAAACCGTTGTAGTACAGCAGCGAGCCGAGCCCGTTGAGCCCCCCCACTACTAACGTTCCCAACAAGCCTGCGGGGAAGATGTAGATGAACTTGCGGAAGAATAACCCGTAGACAATCCACAATATCAGCGCGGCCATGCAGGTCCGCAGCATGGCCAATGTGAAGGGATCGGTGCCTGCATGAATGGCTTGTTTGCCAAAGATCGGCGCCAGGCCCATTACCAGTGGGGTCATAAGTGCTGCAATAGTCCCATTAACGCGATGCCTGGATTGGCTCACAAGGATACATCCTTATCGGAGATGAGAACGGGAGAGCAAAGGGTCGTGTTCATCCTTATGGTCTATCCCAGTGTTTTATCGATCAGTTCTTTCAGCACATCATCTTCAATCAGTGAGCCTTTTTGTAGCAGCCCTTGTACCTGGCCGGCCAAGCGGGCGCGCTCATCAGTTGTCAGGTCCTTGGCTGTCACGATGACGACCGGCACATCGCGCAGTGTCTCATCTGATTTGAGCTCGTCCAAGACGCCAAAACCATCCATACCGGGCATCATGAGATCCAGCACGATGATGTCGGGACGGACGCTTTGCACCATCTCGATACCTGCTTCGCCGTCGGGGGCCAGATAGACATCTCGGACGCCGTGGGCACGCAGGATACGGGCCATGAGTTTTGAGGCTCCCGGGTCGTCCTCGATAACAACGACCCGGCCTACACGCCGGTCAACCGTCTCCAGTGCAGTCAGGAGCCCTTCATGGGGAATGGCCGGCTGAGTGACAGAGGCCACATCCAGATCGCGGATCAGTTCCTCGCCCAGGATATGTTTTTCGACCGGGAAGGTGTGCCCGGAGCAGTTCAAGACGACAATCTCATCCGGATCGATCATCTTTTGGCGTACCATCTTGAACAGCCCGGCAAAAGCCAATGCTGTGGCCGGTTCCACAGAAAGACCCTCAAGCTGGGCGATGGTCTTTAGGGCCTGAAAGGATTCCTCATCAGGAACGGACTCAAAAATACCACCATGCTCCAATACCTCTTTGCGTAGGATAGTATACGCAATGCCGGGGACATCGGTAGCTACGGTGGCGATGCGTGTGCTGGGCTTCAGGAAAGGCGGCGCTTCTTCCTGCCCGGCCTTGAAGGCCCGCACCATGGGATCGCAGCCGGACGATTGGATATTTGCCAGCTTAGGAAATCCCTGACATAGGGCAAACTGCTCAAGTTCCCGGAAGCCCTTCATTAAGCCTACAGGCCCGAGCCCACCACTGACTGATTGGATATACCAATCAGGAGCCCGCCAGGGAATATCCTTGGAAGTGGGACCGTAGATTTCGGCCAGCTGAGCAGCTATCTCAAAAGCCATTGTCTTCATAGATTCTTTAGCAGCTAAGCTCTTGATGCCCCGGTCCAGAAACAGCCCTTTGCTGTCAGCAAAATGAGATGCTACTTGTTTTGCCTGATCGTATGTACCGGTGACTTTGACGAGCTCGGCGCCATAGATCGTTACCTCGCGCATTTTCTCTACAGGGACGCTGCTGATGGTAAAAACCCACATCTTGATTTTGGCGCGAGCTGCATAGGCTGCGTAAGCGATGGCCACATTGCCGGTGCTGGCAACGACAGCCTCTTTGACGCCTATCTCTCGCATTGTGGAGATAGCTAAAGAGGCCTGTCTGTCCTTGAATGAGCCGGTTGGTCCCTGACGCTCATCTTTGATGTATAAATGGCGCAGTCCCAACATGGCAGCCAGGTTCTCAGAACGAAGGAGGGGGGTGCCCCCCTCACCCATCGTTAAAATGTTGGCATCATCTCGGATTGGCAGCAGCTCACGATAGCGCCACATTGTATCGGGTCGATTTTTCAACGCAGCGGGCCAGGGCAGAGGCTCATCAAGCTCATAGTCCGCCTCCATGTAGGTGCCGCCACATGCAGGACAAGTTACCAAAGGGTAGGTATATTCTTCACTGTACTGGCAGTTGGCGCATCGGATGATAATTCGCTTCATAATGTTTTAGCCTGTTTGGTGTGTGGTGAGTCTTGTCTTGTAAAGTCCGAGTGATATGCCAAGACATTAAGGGGGGGGCAGGGCTTTTTCTGCTCCGTACCCCCCCCTCGCTGGTGTAGTACTGCTTCGTCTACCCCGCCTTGGGACATTTTTCCCAGGTTGTTGCCAATGCTGCCAAAAGCTGTTCGGGAGTTGCTTCACTCTTATCCAGATAAGCGGTCAGGGACTCGCCCAACCGCTCCATCGCATCCTCGGGGAGCTCTCGCGCGGACAAGATCAAGACCGGCAGGTTCTGTGTCTGCTCCTGGGTTCGCAAAGAAGCCAACAAACCATAACCATCCATATCAGGCAGGTCTAGATCGATAATGAGCATGTCAGGCTTTTGCTCGTGGATGGCCTGTAAACCTTCGCGGCCAAGGCCGATAACGTTGGCATTGTAACGCTGCGTGAGCAAGAGAGTTTCCTGGGTGGTCCGGGCGTATTGTTCATCACCATCAAGTATCAGAACAGACAACACTCTCTCACCTGTACCACCCAGAGCCCGATTCAGAGATTCCAGCAAATCCTCCTCGATAATGGGCTTGACAAGGTATTCTGTAACACCCATATCGCTGGCCCGTTGGCGTGCGTCATCGATGCTGCAGATCACAATGGGGATATCACGTGTGTCCTCGGTCTGTTTGAGCTGATCAATGGCCACCCACCCATCTACACTTGGCATGTTCAGATCAAGCAGAATGGCTACGGGTTGGAATTCATGTACCCGGTTGACCAGATCGCTGGCACCGCTCAAACCGACAACGGCATAGCCCTGCTTTTCCAGGTAGCGGCTATACAGGTCAAGGACGCCTAGCTCGTCGTCTACTGCCAATACGACAGGGCGATCATCGCCGTCCTTTGGAAGGAACACAATGTCAGAGCTTGCCTGCTTCTGCGTGTGGAGAGGGATGGTGAAACTGAATATCGAACCGACGCCTTTCTCGCTCTCGACCCACATGCGACCGCCGTGCATCTCGATAAACTGCCTGGATATGGCCAAGCCTAACCCTGTACCACCGACCTGGCGTGTTGTTGAGCCGTCCACCTGACTGAAGGCCTGGAAAAGCTTCCCGATATCCTCTTCGGCAATACCGATGCCTGTGTCTACAACATCGATCTGTACACGAGCTGACTCGCCTGTCTCTGCATCGTAATCCTTATACATAGCCCGGATGGTGATGCTGCCTTCATGGGTGAATTTGGCTGCGTTGGCAACCAGGTTAAGCAGCACACCACGTACCCGGACAGGGTCTCCATATACATTGGGCAGATCGGCTTCTACCTCTTTGAAGATCTGGATTGGCTTATCTTTGATCAAGCCCTTGCCTGTGGCCATTACGCCGTCGATGATCTCTGTCACAGAGATGTAATCCGGCTGGATCTCCATCTTACCGGCCTCGATTTTGGAGATGTCGAGGATGTCATTAATCAATCCTAAGAGATGTTGACCACTTTGATAGATAGTGTTCAGGTCCTGGGACTGAAGATCGTTCAGTGGCCCATCGATGCCTTTCAACATCACGCGCGAGAAACCGATGATTGAGTTCAGTGGCGTCCGCAGTTCGTGGCTCATATTCGCCAGGAATTGCCCCTTGAGCTTATCAAGCTCACGGAGTTGCTCATTGGCTCGCGTGATCTGATCGAGCAGTCGGGCGTTCTGGATAATGGCTGTCAATGTACTGGAAGCAGCCTCCAGCAGGCGTAATTCCCGTTCACCAAAGACGTCTGGTTCTGAGCTGGCCAGTGTTAATACACCAACAGATTCGACACCTGTTTTCAGAGGAACTACCAAGGCTGCTCGTATCCGATCATCGAATTCGGCATAGCGAGGATCGTCCTGAGCATCAGGTGTGATCTGGGGGTCACCCTCACTGGCCACCATGCCTATGATAGTCTCACCAAACTCGATTTGTGGGTATCGGACAGCGATGTCTCGTCCAAAACCAACTGCAGCATGGGGTTCCAGCATGTTACCCTCAGGGCTAATCAGATGGATAATAGCTGCCTCGGCGCCCGATATCTCGCTGAGCAGGATGTTGGTCACATTAGAGAGCGCTTCATCCAGTTCGGTCGTTGCCACGGCCGATCTTGTGATGTTGAACAAGAAGCCAAGCTCAGACGCGCGTCGCTGTGCTTCTTCAAGCAACTCTGCGTTACGGATCTTAACGGAGATATAGGCTGCCAGCGTCGTCAGCTGTCTCACGTGAGTTTCGTTGTAGGCGTACTCTCTGTCCGGGTCTTGGATGCTGAGAACACCGATGATCTCGTCACCCAATAGAAGTGGAACAGCCAACAAGCTCTTAGGTATCGTACCACTGATTTGTGCATCCAGCTTTTGGGCTTTTTCCTGGACATTCTCGTTAATGAGCAGCACTTCTCTGGTTTTGAGCACATAATTGGTCAGCCCCTGCCCGATTGGAATAGCGCCAATGGGAGGTACGCGCTGACCATCCTCCATGAAAATGGGAAGTTGGATCATGTCTTTCTCGGCGGATACAGCCAGGAAACCATGCTGTGCACCGAAGGTGTGTTGCAGCTGGGTGGCTACAACATCGTACAGGTCGTTCAAAGTCTCGGCACGGGAGACGGCCTGGGAGATCAAGTTGACGGTAGTTAGCTCTGCTACGCGATCCTGAATTTCCCGGAAGAGCTGTGCATTCTCTAGTGTCACAGAAATCTGGTCAGCCAGTGATTGCAGGATAACCTGCGCCTCTGTATCGAATGCCTTGATCTGGGTGCTTTGTACGTCCAGGGCACCGGTTATCCGGTCACCGGTTCTCAGCGGGACTGCCATCTCAGCTCGCGTGTTAGGTAGTAACTCGTTGCGATGGTGGATGGGGTCGGTATCGGTGTCATGAACGATGATGGGTTCACCTTGAGAAGTGACTTGTCCGATCACTGATTGCGAGCCGACTTCCAGCCTGTGGTTACGTTGTAACAGCTCCCGACCAACGTCACCGGTACTGGCTTGCAGCACTGCCCACTCATTCGCTTCATCGACGAGGAAAATTTGAGCATGATAGTATCCGAACACTTCGCTGATCTTATCGACTGTGAGTGGCAGCAAGATATCTGGGTTGAGAATTGACGATGCGGCATGGGAGACTTCGTTAACTGCTTGCAAGCGGCGCACACGTACCTGTGACTCCAAATAGAGACGGAGGCCCTCCAGGGCCGTAGCTGCTTGGTCAGCGATAGCCTCAAAGAAACGTCGATCAGACTCGGCAAAGACATCCGTTTCGCTCTGGCTGTGTAACAGCAACCAGCCGATGATACGGCCGCTGGTGATCACAGGGAATTCAGCCAGTGCCTTAACCCCAAATAGTCTAAGGGTATCCCTTACATGGTCTTCAAGGGTGGTTTTTTCTACATCATTGATGATCAGACCGCTGCCTACCTCATCCACTTCATATTCTAGTAACAATGGGAACTGCTCTACGAGCATACGCTCGGGCAGTGCCATCACCTGATCTTCCGGATCATTTGCCCATCGCCCAAGCAGTTGCAGCCATCGATTTTCAGCTGTCTCGCTAGATTCATCAAGCAGCACCACGATGGCCCGGTCGATCATATTACCACGCATAGTGCCTAACAAAACATTGATCAGATTGGGTACCGAGTCCGCGGCTGCAATCTGCTGGCTTGCTTCATAAAGCCTGTTGGTCTCCATCAGCGATGCTTGGGTCTGTTCGAATAGGCGAGCATTCTCTATTGCCAGAGCAACGCGTTCCAGCACCTGTCCAACCAACTGTTTGTCATCATCTGAGAGAACCCGGCCTGGTTGCAGTTGTGTGGCCAATTCACCGATGACTTCACCTCGCAGCGCGATTGGCAGGTTCACGCGCTGCCCATCGCCGCCATCTTCATCTTCTATGGGGGAAAGCGGGCGGACGCTGCTTAGATCGTATTTGAAGCCAACCATATCAGGCGACTGCTTGCGCCGGGTGATATAGGAGTCCCATGTCTCACGGGTAAGCGCCTGGGTAAGCTGGAGTGATGCGGCTAGAAGGCCTTCTTTTTCCTGAAACAGCTGGACGTTACGAAATGCTGATGCCAGCTGATCGGCAATAGTCCGAAAAGCCACAACAGTCTCGTCGTCAAACGACTCTGGGTGGATAGACTGTATATCCAGTGCTCCGATGACCTGCTCACCCACACGTAGGGGGACAGCCAATTCAGCCCGTGTTTCTGGAAGCAGGTCGTTGCGTCGGTGAATAGGACTGTCCTCTGTGTCAAGAACCAGCACAGGTTCGCCTTGCTCGGTAGCTTGCCCGATTACGGACTGTGAGCCGACCTGAAGCCTATGCTCGCGGGCAAGCAATTCCCGACCGGCGGCCCCCGTGCTTGCTCGGAGGACAGCATACTGATGCAGGTCATCAGTCATAAAGATCTGGACATGGTAGTAGTCCAGACGATCACGGATTGTGTTGATGGTTAAGTTTAAGAGGTGATCCAGATCGGTCTCAGTAGATAGAACACGGCTAATTTGTGATGTAATCTCAAGTTGGCGGTTGCGTTGAGTGATTATCTTTTGCTGCTTTTCAAGCTCCGAGCGAGTGTGGTCGACTATGCGGTTAAGCGCGTCTGTCAACTGACTGAATTCGAGCGAGTCAGTTTGGGGGGCCTGAATCTCCAAATCACCCTCAGCAGCACGCATGGCAGTTTCATATAAACGCTTAATGGGGATGGTAATGCGCCGCGCGAAGAAAATAGCCAGCAAGACTGTGATTAAAGCTGTGCCTAACCCTATAAGCAACTGAGATCTCTGTATTGCCCGGATCTCGCCAAGGACCGCATTGGTATTCTGCGAGACGATGAGTGACATCTGTAGAGGGGCGATCCACCGGTAGACACCATAGACACGCTGATCTCTATAGTTGGTCCACTCACCAGAACCATCTTCACCGAGCAGCGCTGTAGAGACAATGTCTTCGGTTGCCAGAGTGGTTGTGGCTTGCGGAGGCGGCAGCACATAGCGTCTGCCCTCCTGAACCAGGTAGTAGTAGCTGGTCTCTGTTCTAGGCAGATCGAGCAGAACAACCAATAAATCGGCGAGGGTAATACGTCCACACAAGACGCCTGTCGGGCTTGTTGCGCCTTCCGGCTGTACAGTCACAGCGAAATACAAGCTCTCTATCTCTTTTTCGTAAGGATCTGCTAATGGGCCAGCTGACACAACCGTGTCAGGATTCTGTAATGCAGCCTGCAGCCAGGGTTCACCGCTAAGATCCAGATTGGCAGCCGTGAATACAGGATCGTTACTGCCCAAGAGTGTCCCGTCCGTATTGACGAGAAACACACGGTCGTAGAGGCTTTGCATAATAGCAAGGGTACGGGCTCTTTCCGTAAAGGCTTGCTGTGCTTCGGCTACAGCGGTAGGCTCCGAATCTGGGGGTAGGGTGGTCAGCTGCTCGATCATTGGGGCGAGGGAGAGATCGTTTCGGATTGCGAGCAGTTCGGTTTGCCTGTTGTTGGCCCATTCTTCCAGTACGGCTGCCTGGATGTTTGCCAGGGTTTCTAACTGGGTTATAGTCTTCTCTCGCTCACGTACTACCTGGGCCGTATTGGTGATGATGATGAGGGCGGCTATCGGTAGCAAGATCAGAATGAGGAACACAACCAACAACTGTGTTCTTAAACGTCCTTGTCGTAGTATTGATTTTTGAAATCGGCTTGGGCTACTCATAGCTGTCGTCCAATGTCTCTCGCCGCAATTGTACGCTGGTTTGAGGTGCGCGTAACACGCGGCCTAACTCTTTCACGGTTGTCTGCAAAATTTGGTTCACATCTGTTGTGCCAACAATCTTAGCGGTAATGGCGTTAATAATCTGCTCATGCTCGGCTCGGCGAGAAGTTTGCTCCATCAGTCGCAAGTTTTCCAATGCCAGGCCGACACGGTCAATTACTGCTTCGACAAGAGCGAGATCATCACCGGTTAGTCTTCGTACTGTCTCGCCACCAAAGCCAAAGGCTCCAATCACTTCGCCACGCACCTTAATAGGCACAGCCAGGCTGATGCCGTCGTCTCCATCGTCAAGCGCAACCATCTGCCCATCCTGAACAGCTTGACTCATTGGTGTAGGAGACTGTCTGCTGTATGGCTCGACTCTCTCTCCTCCGAACTCATAGGCCAGTGGTGCGTCCACATCATGAGACTGTCGATAGGAGTTCCATGCCTCGGCTGTGATTCGGCGTTCCAACATTTCCACGCTGCCTTGGGCATCTTGCAGCTCTCCATATAGACGGGCATTCTCCAATGCCATAGCGAGTTGGTCAGCCATGATCTGGAAGACCGCTATATCATCTTGGTCGAAAGCGTTTGGAGCAACACTCTGCAAGTCCAATGCTCCGATGACCTCATCGCCGACGCGCATGGGTAGAGCCATTTCAGAACGCGTATCCGGCAACAACTCATTGCGTTTGTGTACGGCGCTGCTGTCTGTATCAGAGGCAATTACTGGCTCACCTCGTGATGTTACCTGGCCGATAACGGACTGTGAGCCAACCGGCAATGCGTGCTTGCGGGCCATTAACTCACGCCCAGCACTACCTGTGCTTGCAGCCAGCACAGCATTTTCCCTCTGATTGTCAACCAGGAAAATCTGTGCATGATAAAAGCCAAAACGGTGCCGGATCAACTCGACGATCTCGTTCATCAAGTCACGGGGATCACGTAGTGTGACTACTGCTCGTCCGATATCACCTGTGATGCTAAGCTCACGAGTGCGTTCGGCCACACGTTGTTCCAAGCCAGTGATGAGCCCTTCGAGTTGGGCTGCCATGGCGTTGAAACTTTCTCCCAGTTGGCTAAGTTCATCCTCACCTTCGATGTGTGCTCGTGCCTGCAGATTGCCTGTCGAGATCCGCTGTGCTGTATCGAGTAGTTCCCAAACATTCTGGGAGATGTCACGGCCAAATAACGTAGCAATGATCCAACCACCTGCCACTGCAATAATCATAACAACAAATAGGATGATACGCTGTCTGTTCAATGTTGTTGCCATGATTTCGAGGGGAGAACCTACCCGATCCTCCACAACATTGTCGAGCCGTGAGGCCTCATCTCGCAAGTCCGATAATGCATTTTGGGTAATATTACCTACGTTATCAATTTGCTCGATTTGAGAAACGATAGTTGCTGCATTGTCTCGGTAAGTCTGTAGCAATTCGGCTTCATCACGCCTTCGCTCTTCTGGGATTTTGGACTCGTAAAGCGCCTGATATCTGGCGACTGCTTGCTGAAAGATTGCATAGTCTTCAGCTGCATTTGATTGAACTACCACGGTCTCTAATGTGTGCATTGTGATGACCTGGTTATTCAAAGCCGTGTCATTCAACTTGGCCGTTGCTGTTCGCAGTTGCTCTCCAGATTGCGTGAACTGTGTAATTGTGCCCGTTTCCGGATCGGATAGTTGCTGAACCAGGGTAACTGTATTGAAGAAGCTTTCCCGAGCTGTATCGCTCTTGGACTTAATCGCAGCGACTTGTGCCTTAAGTGTTTCTTGCGCCGATGATTCCGGCAGTCTTGCGCTAAGTCCAATAAGCTGGTCTGCATGAGTCTCCAGGCTATCATTGATGTCAGCATAGTTCGAAGGCAGAGATGTAATCAACGGGTCAATGTCTGGTTGCCGATACTCGTCAAGCAACCGGCTTTGCAGACTCTGAAGGCTTTCAGTCTCCAGCTGAATAGCCTGCACCAACGAGCGCATCTCGATGGTTAGGGCTACCGTGTTGTCCACTTGGCGCCGGATTGAATCTAAGGCCCAAAGACTAGCCAACATCATTAGGCCTGTGAGCATCATGAGCGAGATAGAAAGCAACACAGACTTCGTTCGAATAGTCAGATTGCGCCAGACAAAGGGTCTAAGAAAACGTTGCACTGATGAACCTCCCTTGTTACCTTCCAGTACAGTTGGGCATAAGTTTGCCGCCAGATTAAGCCAATCTTCCCAACTGTATTAAAGTACTTTGCATTGCACTTCTCAACTGGATACAGATTTCCGCCGCAAAGTACTAGTGAGACATCTCACTCATTTTTTGGTGAAGCTATCCATATAAAGACTAAGCCTCTGGAAGCCCACCCGTTTCAGCGGTGGGCAGTTGGCTGCTGGCAGCATCTACGCTGGTGGTTTCTACGTCAGTGATTTCTACATCTTTCGGGCTAATCTGTACAATACCGCGTGATGCACCCAGTACAGCACTTAACTCTGTCAATGCAGATTGCAGAATCTCGTCGATGCTCTCTGCCTCCTGTACATCTTGGGCAATTCTGTTGACCACATGCTCGCGCTCAGCAGCCAGGGTGGCTTGCTCATAAAGGCGAGCGTTCTCTACTGCCAACCCTAGACGGTCAACCATCGTTTCGACCATCTCGAGTTCGGTATCAGTCCAAGGCTGACTGCCTTCGCGTTCAATCTCCAGAACGCCCACGACCTCACCACGAATGCGTAGTGGTACAGCTGCAATGTGTGCTTGTTGATCTTGCCGGATGACCACACTGCGTTCGCCGCTGAAAGCCTGACGCATTGGAGCAGTCCAACTGGTATCTGCCTGAACACGCTTGCCCTGTAAGGTGTATCCCATTGTACCTGGTGCACGGTGTGAACGTAGATATTCAGTCCACCCCTCACGTGTCAACTGGCGATTGAGCGCTTCGATTTGGCGCAAGTTGGTTTGGGCATCTTCGAGAAGCGATTGACGCTCTGTGGCACGTCTCTGCAGCTCGGCAACCAGACGGGTTCTTTCAATAAAACCGGCTAACTGGTTAGCAATTACTTGGAGTGCACTGATATCTTCAGGGAAGAAGGAGTTTTGCATAGTGCTTTGAACGTCTAGTGCCCCAATCACATTTTCGCCAATCATGAGTGGTAAGGCCACCTCAGCACGTGTGTCTGGTAGTAGTTCGTTCGGGTGAAAGATGGAGCTTGTTTGGACATCGTTGACAATGACTGGCTGTCCGTAGTAGGTTGCCTGCCCGACGATAGAACGAGAGCCAACCATCAGTGCATGGCCGTTTGTCAAGAGCATAGCACCAGCGTGCCCGGTGCTGGATTCAAGGCGAGCCATACTCAAGCGCGGATTCTCACGGCTGCGTTGTTGATCCAGTAGGAAGACCTGAACATGATAGAAGCCAAATACCTCTCGGACACGCTCCACGGCCATGTTAAGCAAGTCTGAAACGCTGCTCGCTGTGGTGACGGCCTGATTGATCAGAGCGGCGGCTTCCAACTGGCTGGCTTTTCGTTGAGTGTTTTGCCCCCAGCGTAACAAAGATCTAACCAAGAAAATGGTTGCACCATACATAATCAGCAAGAATATTCCCGAGACAACTGCGGAGCTAACCGCATCCTCGGTCCCAACTCCGGCACGGATAGAAAGATAAGTTAGTGTTCCAATACCTGCTTCTGCAACCAGGGTGAGGAGGAAACCCCAGGTGGCGCCTAACAACATGCAGGCACTCACAACAGGAAGAGCAAAAGCGCCGACAGCACTCTCGGAGATGCCATAAGGGGAGCTGGCCCAGAATATCACGCCAATGAGAGCCAACACAAACCCCACACTGGCCCATCGTAAAGAACCTGTGTTCACTAACCAGTAGAAGCCTGCACACAGAAGTATCATGATGATACCCACTGTGGTTGTTGCCCCGGGTGCATCTGGCACAAACCATGCCACAACAGTACTAAGCAAACTCAGAGCACCTATTGCGATGCACATACCTGCCAACATCCTGGCATGTTGATATTCCAGAATGTCTGTGTAGGTGTGACGAAAGTCGAATAGTCGCTCAAGAGGGCTGCTTTGAGAACGAGGTGGTACGATGAACTGTGGTGCTGTGGCTCTACTAGACATTGGTTATTCCTCCGTCCCCGTCTGTATCCGGTGTTTCTGATGCATTGAAAGCATCCTCATTGTCAGATTGCTCATCTGTAAAACCAGCCGATATCTGTCGGCCATCCCGTGCTGGAAGCCCACCGAGTCGCAAAGATACCCGATCAGAGCCAAGAGCCTCGCTCAGCTCATTCAGAGCACTGCGCAATACGGTGTCAACACTGCTGGCGCGCTGTAGGAGATTGGCGGAAACCTCATTGACGCGCTGCTCGCGCTCAACTCGTTGAGTTGATTCTTCTACCAGGCGGATGCTTTCGGCAATGATACCCATACGGGCAGCGATGGATTCCAGCAGCAAAGCTTCATCACGTGTCCAGACATCACCTGATGGGCGCGTGACAGCCAAGGTACCCACAGTTTCGCCACGTGAGACAAGCGGTGCAGCTAACACTGAGCGGCCATCGGCATCGGTGTACACTTCTGCCTTGACCTCGCTACTTTGGCGGGCCTTCTCCAGTGCTTGAGGCCAAAGCTCTTCAGGGTCAAGAGTATGTCGTAGTGAGCCACCCTCACCCATGAACTCTTCCCAGGCTTGCCTGGTAAGCCGGCGGTTCAGAGCCTCGATTTCTGCCAGGTTAGCAGCGCTTTGCTCGAACAGACGGGCATTCTGTATAGCTGCACTTAACTGATCTGCAATCAAACGCAAGATGTTCATGTCTTCACGGCTAAACTCACGCATGCGGCCAGTGAGCAGGTGTATTGCTCCTTTTACATCACCACTTGTCTGAATCGGTAGGGTTATTTCTGAATACCTGGTGTTTGGACCAGTTTCACGGAGTTCCTCCTTACCGGCACTGACCAGTGCTTCGTTGAGCATGATGGAACGTCCTATCAGAGTGGAATCATCTATCTCAACACGAAATCCCGCTTGCAACAAGCGCTCACTCTCTTCTCCTATCGCCGCTTGCAGCCGGGCACGTCTGCCCGATGGATCAACCAGGAAGACACGAACATCCTGGTAGTCAAAGTATCTGCTAAGAGATTGGGCAACCTCCTCCAGCATCCTGTCAATTTCAAGGGTCATCATAGTGGTGTGTGACACCTGTACCGCTGCGCGTAGCTGTTCCACCCGGCTCAACAACCCAGCAATAGCTTTGCTCAGGATATAGGATAGGCGGCCGATCTCGTCAGGCGCGGATTGTGGAATGGGCGTGTGCAATTCGCCCCGTCCAATCTCGGTAATAGCATCTGTCAGGCGGTTCAAGGGAAGTAGCAGGGAACGGGAAAACAACAGTGTTAGCACAATAATTAGAATTGCACTTATGCCAGTCGCCCAGCGCAGAATGTTTATTAATTGTGCAGTGCCTGATAGGGCAGTGCTGATAGATCTGCGTGTCGCAAAAACCCAAGGCAGATTGTCCAAAGAGGGATCACTGATACTCAGTTCTCTCATACTGACATAACTGTAAAACCAGGTGTCATTGAATAGGAATGCTCCGGACTGTGAGTTGCCCGTCAAGTCGGGTGGCATGTCAACCTCATTCATTCTATCCGGCAGCAGTACAGCCGTGCCATCCTGTTCAATAATCAGCGTTTGATTTCCACTCTCTGAATTCGTCAATTCTGGTACATCCTGCATGTTCCATACAGCATAGAGGATGCCCAGAGTTTTGTTAGGAGACTCCGTGCTATATATCGGGAGGGCGATGTGAACTCCCTGCTTTTCTGTTAGCGGTTCGTTTATGTGACCTGCGATATATGGACCGTTGTTCCAGGCATTTGTGTACCATTCCCAGGGCGTAGCTGGCATCTTCCTGGTATCAAAACCATCTGGGAGTTCATCAGTGGCAATAGAGAGGACGTGTCTTTGCCCGTCCATCACAGCGATGGTCTCAAATTCCTCGTGCTCTTCCATAAAAGCATTGAGTGTCGAGTCAATTGTCGTGTCAGGCGTGAATACCGTGGCGGTATCGTCGGAGCTTTCATCCTGGCGTAGATTTAGCGCTTGCTCTATGCGGGCTTCAGAGCCTAGACGATCCAGGATGAGGATCTTCTGTCGCAAGGCTTCTGTTATGCGGAGTGCCTGGTTACGGTTGTGAACCTGCAAATTGTCCAAGGCTAGTTCAACCTGGGCGCTCTGCAGTGCTTGCTGGAACAAGAAATTGACTATCAGGCCACTGATCAGCAAAAGAAAGGCCAATCCAAGAGTGATCTTGAGCGCAATGGGAAATGTGCGTGGGTCTATACGACTTATCAGTGTATTCTCTCTCTCGGCCATCATCAGGCTCTCACTTCCTCAGACTCACCGGATGTTGGCTTTTCAGTAGTAGGGCCTTCTGTTGCTCCGGTTGTCTCAGCGTCAATTCTGCTATCGGATACATTTTTGCTGCGTTGCTCGGCTGGTTGCTCCATGCTAATCTCGGCATATACATTGTCGGTGCCTAATGCTTGCGATAACTCTCTGGTTGCACTTTCCAACAATAGAGTCAGGCTAGGAGCACGCTGCAGCCGCGATGCAATGGTGTTGATAAGATACTCCCGGTTAGCGGCTCGTTGAGCTTGCAGGTAGAGACGTGCGTTCTCGACTGCCAGGGCTGTTCTTTCCGCTATACCCTGGATGAGAAGCAGATCTTCCTGCGACCACTCTCGTGTGTCTTCTGGCTCGACTCCTAGAACTCCAACCACTTCATTACGTACCACAATTGGGGCTGCCAGGAAAGCTTTTCTTCCATCGGAACCAGTGGAGACAATCACTGAACCGGAGCCAAGCACACGCTCAACTACACGGCTGCGGTGTATCTCCATTGCCTTCGTTTCCATTCCATGAACCTGACGGCGCTCTTCCTGCCGGGTTTCTGATAGGAAGTCAGCCCAGGAACGTTGTGTTGTCGCGCGGCTGAGTTCACTCAGCTCACGCAAGTTTTCCTCAGCCATCTCAAACAACTGGGCATTCTTGATGGCAACAGCAAGCTGGTCGGCCAGAGCACGGAATGTGGGGATCATCTCATCTTCAAAAGCATCTGGTTCGACGCTTTGTAGGTCAAGAGCGCCAATAGTTTGTTGACCGATGATGAGAGGAATAGCCATCTCAGAGCGAGTAAGTGGCAACAATTCGTTGCGGCGATGTACAAAGTCTTTATCTGTGTCCCTGGCGATCACAGGGCGGCTGCTGGCTGTGACCTGGCCAATGACGCTCAAGCTGCCTACCGGCAGGCGGTGACCGCGCGCCAACAGAGCTCTACCAACGTCGCCCGTGCTTTGTTTTAGGACAGCATACGTGTCATCTTCATCAATCAAAAACACCTGCACGTGATAATACCCAAATGTCTCCCTGATCAGTCGTACGATATCTTCCAGGAGTTGGTCAAGATTGCGTGCTCCAGCCACTGTTCGGGCCACCGATGTTGTTGCCTGGAGTTGGCGTGTTTGTGCTTGAAGGCGTGCTTCCATCTCATGGCGCTGCTCGGTTATTGCCAAGTTCAGTTTGGTGCTCTCTTGAAATGCTTGCTGCATGGTTCGAGAGAATAGCCAGGCAATCACAGCCACAAAGGATAGGTTTGCATAAACGAGAAGGGTTTGTGTTGCTGTGCCGCCAGCAAGAATGTTGTTTGTGTACTCAGTGTCGAGTTGTAAATTGAGGAGAAAATAAGCAGCTCCGGCCAGAATGGCGACCACAATGGCTGAAAATGGTGGGCCAAAGAACCCTGCGACAATAACTGGAATGGTGATGGAGAGCGCTGCTGCCGTCATCGGTCCGGTTTGTTCAACTAACATGACGGAGAGGAATAGCAGAATTGCTGATAATAAAACTCCGGCCACAGTGGTCGCGCCACGCCGGTTGATTAGATAAATAAGTGTCCACACAGCAGTCAGTACGATGCCGTATGAGACTTTCAGGCCTGAGATGTTTATGGCCAGCCCCTCAGAGCCGAGGTTGAGTGCCACGGCTGTTGTAATGATTGTCAGCAACTCAATAAAAAGCAGGATGGCAGCCAGCAAACGACCCTGGCGCGCCTGACCCGAGGCAGGGGACTGAGATCTCAGCAACCAGTCGGTTGTGTTTTTCCAAAATGATGAATTAGAAGTCGTTGTGTAATCAGCCATAGGTTCCCTGTTGGGGTCATCCCTGTGAACGAGCTACTTTAGGGCTTGCGACAGAGTACGTTCCTGTTGCTTTGTCGCGATAGGTTTGAAGAAGTACAGACGTCTGCATTTCTTAAGTGGTCCTAACCCTCGCAGCATTGATCGAACCAAACGTAAACCTGAAAAAGCATTTGTGTGTCCTGTAATCTCATCTTTGGTTATTGCTTATACCTCCCTCTCGGGACTGAGAGGGTAGGGGGTAAGATTGTACAATCCCTGGTCTATCAAATAAAGATACACTCATTGTTCTTTGTTTAAGCGAGACTTTTCACCTTTAAGGGCCAGGATCACTCATCTTCTCTCTTTTTGTCCATGTCATGCTCCATTACCAAGTGGACAAAACTCGTTGGTGTCTCCAAGGCATGGCTGGCCGTTCTAGCCACAATACGAAGCAGGGTGTTCAAATCAGTAGAGGACTGAAGCTCAGCGGAGAGGCTGCTCATGATCTCCTCGCGTGCGGCGTGGTGTTGAGCCTGCTCGCCAAGCCTGGTGCTGTCAAGTGCCATTGCTACACGCTCGGCTACGGCTTCAAGCATAGCCTTGGTTTCCTCGTCCGGTTCGCCTCCACCTCGTGGAGTCAGGTCCAGCATACCGATTGTCTCGCCGCGTACTTTTAACGGTAGCGTTACTGTGCCACCGCCGCTACTGGGTGACCCATCTTCGATTGTCTCAATGGCTATCTTGGGTATCTCGGCTGTCTCGGATGTCTTATCTTCCGTGAGTGGCTCGACTTCCTGTTGGCCGGCCTCGTAGCCTAACGGCGATTCTTCCGGGTGTCCGGCCATGAATTTGTGCCATGACTGGCCGGTGAGTTGGCGATTCAGGGATTCGATGTCTTGCAGATCGCGTTGGGCGCGCTCAAATAGATGTACATTCTCGATTGCTATTGCGATCTGATCGGCCATTGCCTGAAAGCCCGAGATGTCCGTTTCGGCAAAAGCCCCCATGCTGGTGCTGTGAATATCCACTACACCGATTACCTCGCCACCTATTCGCAGCGGCAGGGCTATCTCGGAGAGGGTGTTAGTCAGTAGTTCATGACGCTGGCCGACAGCGTGAATACTGGTATCGGGGATGATAACTGCCTCGCTGTGTTCTATAACTTTACCAACCACCGTCTGCGATTTGACAGGTATCTGGTACAAGAGAGAGACAAGCTCTTTCCCTATGGTGCCTGTACCCGCTTTTACGACTGCATTTCTCTTGGCCTCATCGATCAGGAAGATTTGTGCATAATAAACATCAAAGCGCTCAGAGATCAGATCGACTGCCTGGCTGAGTAGCTGATCCAGGTTGCGAGTGCCCGTGATGGTGCGACCGATTTCAGCTGCGGCTATGATTTTTTGCGCTTCATTACCGTGTGTTTGATCCATATTATGCAGATCCTCCATCTGTTGCTGGATCAAACGTAGGTCTCGTTCCCGCAAAAATGCTGTTCCAACTGCCATCGCGGAAACGATGAAGGTAATCAACAATGAGAGGTAGAATTGCTCAAAGTTGGTTTGAGAGGTGAATGCAAGGCAAAGCACAGCGCCTGCATTGGCGATTGCAACGGCCCAAATTGTGGTTCGTGCGGGCAAAAGAAGCAGGGCAAACAGGACGGGAACCAGCACGAAAAGAGCGGCCTGTGACAGATTGACGTTGTCGCGCAGGACATAAAGACTGGCTAGGACCAGAACCAGTTCTCCAAACACCAATAAGTTTGATCCCAGCTTTGCCCGACGCGATCGGCTTAACAGGTAGACGAATAAGAGCAGAATCGGATGTGGTACACCCAGGATAGCTAGAGGGGTGAAAGCCAGGCCTATTGCGACCAGTGCGCTTACGACGAGCAGCACCAGTGCAAGCTGGGATAACAAGTGTGCGCGTTGTATCTGAAGGGACTCAGTGATATCGGAATGTGGCTTTGTCAGCCGTTGCCACAGGGTTTGAGTAGGAAGCTCTGTGCTCATGCTGTCAACCCCTGTTGGTCCATGTAGAATATAGATTCCCGTTTATCATGTTCTCTCATATCTTGCTTATGCCTCATTGCCTGCTGGCGATGCTTCCACAATATCCCTCGATTTTGAACCTTCAGAGGGTAGTAGACGGACTTTTATGTCATACTCATCTAAAGCTGAGATCAGGGTACGTACGGTTGTTTCCAGTACATCGTTAATATCTGTTGCGCGTTGCAGCTGAGCTGTCATGTTGCTGACCAGTTGCTCGCGAGCGGCCGATTTCTTGACCTGTTCGAGCAATTTCAGATTCTCAGACGCAAGTGAAACCTGTACACTGACATTGTCGAAAAGCTCTCGCTGTTCATGTGTCAGCTCGGGGTACTGTTCTGCGTTAAAACCTCTTGTTGCCAGTTGCGCAGACGAGATCCCCAGCACGGCGGCCAATTCAGATGATGCTACCTGGCGAATCTCTTCGATCGTTTTTGCACTGTGAAGGCGATTGGAAATGTTGGGTAAAATCTGCTCGTAGCCAACTACTCGCTGTGTGCGGGTTAATAGCAACTGGACATTGATCCCTAGAGCTGCTTGATCGGCCAGACTGCGGCATAGATGTACCTGGGCATCTGAAAAAATCTGCTTTTGCTTGGCCTCTAGAAGAATTGCTCCTAACCAGACCGTGCTGGTGCTAAGTGGGATTAGCATCAAAGCCTGAATACCTTCTCTAGTATAGCTGGTGCGCAAATCGACACCGAGACGTGTATCAGTCTGGAGATCGTTGAAGATAAGGTTGGAATGGGACTGCAGGAATTGTGCCAAAATGGGAATCTGTGTCGGCAGATAACGTTTCGGGGGCGATTGGATGTCCAGGTGATCTTGCTGCCAGATAGCAGGAATCTCGATGTGCTCTACTCCCTGGAGTGGGTTGGGGCCTGCCAAATATAGTGTGATACGATCGGCATTGCCCAGATCTGCCATCTTCTGCAAAACAGCCGTGTAAATTTCCTCTACATCCTGGGCGGCGCTGATTGAGAGCGAGACATCGTAGAGCATTGTGGTCTCTGCCAGGGAAGACTGTAAATGCTCGATTGTTTGAATAGTTTGCAAAGCTGCTGCCATTTGTGCCGCTGACTGCTCGCAGAGAGGTATATCCTCCTGCAAGAGAGGAGTCTCGATACCCCCTCCTACATTCAACGTCCCTAGTATCTGTTCATTGACCATCAATGGTGCCACAATGAGCTTGTATACACCGATCGACTGCCAAAGCGCGCTGTCGGCCCAGCCTCCTAGCTCCTCGAAGAGGATTGCGGCCTCTCGGGATATCGCTTGCTTAATCCGTGAGCCTGCCAATGGTATGCGGGGAGGCATTTGTTCCCCT
>JAFGMS010000012.1 GCA_016927375.1 Anaerolineae bacterium | reverse complement strand
TTTTCATCTATTGAAGGTGCAGGCGTTAGCCCGGCATCGTAACTGCGACGAAGATAAGCTTCTCGATAGGCGCCCCTCAACATCTACATATGCCCGACGCGAGATGTCTTCATGTTCATTGTGTAGGGACAAGCTAACCGTAACACACGACGGTTTGTGTCACCGCCAGGCTGTCTTGATGTCAAATCGTCCCACAAATAACTTCGTCTCGCACCACAATCCCGTGAACCATCCCGAGAATAGCGTGGTTGATAGTTGAGCGCGCTGAACCTCACCCCCTGCAACGGTGGCTGATAGCCACGTCGGCGACATTCCCCTCTTCGCCGGGCGGAGAAGGGACGCAGATCACGTATCGCGCTGCTGTGCTTCTCAGGGGTGCGGTTGTGAGCGCCAAACCAGGCTTGACCAGCTTCTCCACGTTATTTCCGGGTGCTACCCCACAGCCTTTGGCCGGTACAAAAAACACCAATACTATTACCATAAGCAGGGGCGGCCGGCTAACAGCCTCTGCCCCATTACCCCATCGGACGTTTTGATTCCAAAAAAACGCCAAGATAGAGTATCATCTTGACCAGTTGCGCCTCAGAGAGTGTTCTGAAATTCTGTCCCTATGTCCAAAACACTCTCTTCAGTAGAGGAGAGGATCTCGATTCTTATGGAAACAGAAAACATAATCGTAGAAGATCAGGCTATAAGAACTCAACCCAAATTCAACCTATGGCTGTTCCTGCTGCTGTGCGCCATAGCCATCCCGGCCGGGCTGGCCGTCATACCCTATTCGCTGGCTCTAACAGACACGTCTGCCCTAATGGCGGACATGCCCAACATGACGGAGAGTTCACAACAAACTGTAATGATCATATCGGTGGTCATTGTCACACTGCTCCAGACCGCTATCATCAACTGGCCATTGACAGCCTTGGGACTGCTGGCTGCTGCCCGGACCGATCTCGGGGCACCGATCTTATCTGCACTGACTCGCCGCCAGAAGGTCAATGTAAATGTTGGAAAGGTCATATTGATTGGCTGTATGGCCGGGATATTGCTGGGCGCCGTTGCTTTGTACCTTTCTGAGTATGTCTTCGGTCCATTGATGGAAGCGGACATTGCCAACTCACCCCTGGCCGACAAAGATCTGACCTGGACCTGGTGGGAAGGACTGCTGGCCTCCTTCGGCGCCGGGGTCAACGAGGAGATTACACTGCGCTTGTTCCTATTGACCGGTCTGGCCTGGGTGGGAAACAAGATCGCTAGAAGAGGAAATGTGCGGCCCACGACAGCTACTCTGTGGGTAGCCAACATCATCAGCGCACTCATCTTCAGCATGATGCACTTCACCAACATGCTGATCATCGAGATGCCTTTCACGGTAGCCACAGTGGGCACCGTGGTGGTATTGAACGGTATGCTCGGCCTTACCTTCGGATGGCTGTATTGGAAATATGGACTGGAAAGCGCCATCGTCGCTCACTTCATGACCGATGTGGTGATGAAGGTCGTGTTCCTTTTCATCCCGCTGTAACTCATTGACAATTCTACAAACGTATCACTCTTCTTGGAGGAAGTCTTAATGAAATTCACCGATGGTTATTGGCGGTTACGCCCGGAGTTCACCTCACACTATCCCATTCACGTGCACGAGGTTGTAGCCGAACCTGACGCACTTACCGCATACGGCCCAACTCGACGCCTGAACCATCGCGGTGACACGCTCAATCTTGCCCTGCTGACAGTGCGCTTTTCGTCTCCAGCGTCCGATGTCATCCGTGTTCAGATGGCTCACCATCAGGGCGGGCTGCCTCCAAAGCCCGTCTTCGATATCCAGGCTGAAGGCGCACCCGGCGTGGCGATCAACAACGATGCTCAGGCCGCGACGTTGACCAGCGGCCGCCTGACTGTGCGCGTGGAGAAGGAAGGCGATTGGCGGATCGACTTCAAGGATGGCGCCCATGTGATCACCAGCAGCGGCTGGCGGGGAATGGGCATCATCGATGCACCAGACGGGCACTACATTCACGAGCAACTGTCGCTGGGCGTCGGAGAGTGCGTCTACGGGCTGGGCGAGCGATTCGCCGCCTTCGCCAAGAACGGCCAGGCCATCGACATGTGGAATGCCGACGGCGGCACCAGCAGCGAGCTGGCCTACAAGAATGTGCCCTTCTACATGACCAACCGCGGCTACGGTGTCTTCGTCAACCAGCCGGAGCGCGTATCCTTTGAAGTCGCATCTGAGAAGGTCACGCGGGTGCAGTTCAGCATCCCCGGCGAGACCCTTGACTATTATCTCATCTACGGTCCTTCGCCCAAAGAGGTGCTCGAAAAGTACACCGCTCTGACCGGGCGCCCGGCACTGCCGCCCGCTTGGTCGTTCGGACTATGGCTGACCACATCATTCACCACTGACTACGACGAGAAGACGGTCACCGGCTTCATTCAGGGCATGGCAGACCGCGACCTGCCGCTGCACATCTTCCATTTCGACTGCTTCTGGATGAAAGAGTTTCACTGGTGCAACTTCGAGTGGGACGACCGCGTCTTCCCTGACCCGAAAGCGATGTTGAAGCGGCTCAAAGAGCAGGGCTTACACATCTGCGTCTGGATCAATCCCTACATCGCCCAGCGCTCTGCGCTCTTCGAGGAAGGAGCCGAAAAAGGCTACCTGCTCAGACGATCCGACGGCAGCGTGTGGCAGACGGACGATTGGCAGTCCGGGATGGGCATGGTGGACTTCACCAACCCTGATGCCTGTCGCTGGCACGGCGATAAGCTGCGCGCGCTGGTAGACATGGGGGTCGACAGCTTCAAAACCGACTTCGGCGAGGTCATCCCCACCGACGTGGTCTACTTCGACGGCTCTGACCCGGTCAGGATGCACAACTTCTACTCCTATCTGTACAATAAGACGGTGTTTGAGATGCTGGAAGACAAGCTGGGCAAGGGAGAAGCCGTCGTGTTCGCGCGCTCGGCCACAGCCGGCTCCCAGCAGTTCCCCGTCCACTGGGGCGGCGACTGCACCGCCACCTTCGAATCGATGGCCGAGAGCCTGCGCGGCGGTCTATCGCTGTGCCTGTCGGGCTTTGGCTTCTGGAGCCATGATATCGGTGGGTTCGACTTCACAGCATCGGCCGATGTCTACAAGCGCTGGTGCGCCTTCGGTCTGCTCTCTTCGCACAGCCGTCTGCACGGCAACAGCACTTACCGCGTTCCCTGGCTGTTTGATGAGGAAGCCGTCGATGTGCTGCGCTTCTTCACCAAGCTTAAATGCCGGCTGATGCCTTACCTGTTCGGCGCGGCCTGCCAGGCGCGAGAGACCGGCGTGCCGATGATGCGGGCAATGATGGTCGAGTTTCCGGATGACCCGGGCTGCGATACCCTCGACCGCCAGTACATGCTGGGCGATTCACTGCTGGTGGCCCCGGTCTTCACCGCCAACGGCGCGGTAGACTACTATCTGCCCGAAGGCCGTTGGACCAATTTCATGAGCGGCCGGGCGGTCGAAGGCGGCCGGTGGGTACACGAGGAACATGACTTCATGAGCCTGCCGCTAATGGCCCGCCCAAATGCGGTTATCGCGGTCGGTGAAAACGAGCAGCAGCCCGATTATAATTACAGTGACGGCGTGACCTTTCACGTGTTCGAGCTGCAAGACGGCGCTACTACATCGGTGCAGGTGCCGACGGTGAAAGGCGAAGCAGCTATGACGATCAAGGTCAGCCGCACGGGTGAGAATATCCATATCCAGGCACAGGCCGCATCCAAGCCCTGGTACGTCCTGCTGAGAGGCATCGATGCCGTCCAGTCGGTCGAAGGCGGCGCGGCCCAATCGGAGACATTGGGTACCTTGTTAACACCGAAGAAAGACGCCGACAGCCTCATTGCCCATCTATAGATGTGGACGATTTGTTGATGAGCAAAAGCTCGCTAATGGGAATGGAAAATAGCAGCACCTTGTAAGTGATTGTAGCCTATGGATTCCCGCTTTCGCGGGAATGACAAGATTGGCGATGGTATGCCCAGTTGGCGAATAGTGCACTCAGAGCGTTTGACTCGGTGCTCAGCACTCGTTACTTAGCATATTCCCATCGAGGCAAGACATCATTACTAATCACCAAAACGATGTCGTTCAATCGTCAATCACTAAGAACTATCGTAACTACTCAGCTACCTGGCGCTTTCTACTGTGGCCATAAGTGATGCGTAAAAGGTAAATGGGTAAACAGGTAAAACATAAGACGTGACGAGTTCACGGCCTGAGATCACAAGTCACAGCCTGAAAAGCTAAAAGCTAAGAGCCAACAGCTAAGAGCTGAGTAGTTACGAACTATCTTTGGGGAGATTATCATGAAGGTCATATCTGCAAAACGCTTTACCATTTTTGTTTTCCTGACGCTGATAATGCTGCTGGTCGTCACAGCGGCGCACGCCCAGACAGGCGGCGAATTGGCACCGCCCGAAATCCCGGGTGAGGCTGTCTACATTCCCTTCACGGTGGATATCACGCTGGATGGCGAGCTGTCGGACTGGGCAAACGTTCCAACGGTCACCGTGGACAAAGGCTCGATGACCTCGGACGACCCGGCTGAAAACGGCTCCTTCACCTTCGCCGTGGCTGCTGATGAGGAAAACCTGTACATCACCATGAGCATGCCTGACCAGAACATCGTTGCCGGCGAGCATGGCACCGATTTCTGGAACGAGGACTCGTTCGAGTTCTACGTCAATGCCTCCGGCGACTTTGGCGCCAGTGACTACACCGATGAGATATTCCAGGTCAATGTCAACGCCACCAATATCGGCAGCACCGATCCCGATGAGCTGATCGTAACCGGCGTGAACAGCGCCGACCGCGGCATCCGTGGCCTTGCCTTCGAGACGGCGGACGGTTGGGGTATCGAGGTGGCTGTGCCGCTGACCGGCCTGCTGGAGCCCGAGCACGGGCTGGAGATCGGCTTCCAGGCGCAGATCAACGGCGCCAGCAAAAAGGACCGTGACGTCAAGCTGATCTGGTCCAATGCTGATACAGGCGACATTTCCTGGACTAACCCTGCCGTCTTTGGCCGCGGTATTTTCTTCGAGATCGGGCAAACAGAAATCCCGCTGCCCAGCGAGCCCGCCACCGAAGAGCCGGGCGAAGCCATAGAGACAGCGGATCTACTCACCAACGGCGACTTCAGCAGCGGCCAGGAGGAGTGGTGGACAACGGACAATGTTGAGATTGACACAACCGGTGGAGAACTGTGCGCCACCATCACAGACGGGGGCACAAACCAATGGGACGTCGTCATGGGACAAAATGGAATACCCGTGACAGAAGATCAGAATTACACACTAACCTTCGACGCTTATGCCTCTGAAGAAGTGATGATCAACGCCAGGGTGCAGCAGGAAGCTTCGCCATACACCATTTACTTTGCCCAGAACGTCGACCTGACCACTGCGACCCAGTCGTACGAGTACACCTTTACAGCTTCCGGCTCCGATGAGGCGGCCTCCTTCCAATTCCAGATGGGTGGTCAGGGGACGCCGAAAGTCTGCGTCGACAACGTTATGCTGCTGGGACCAAAAGCTTCTGCTGAACCCACGCCGACCCCCATCCCGTCGACGCTGATATACGCCAACCAGGTCGGCTACCTGCCCAATGCGCCCAAGCGCGCCGCCGTGGTCAATGCTTCGGATGAGCCGCTCACCTGGGAGCTGCTCGACCAGAGCGGCAGCGTCGTACTCTCCGGTTCGACCAACGTCTACGGCGACGATAAGGCCTCCGGCGACCATGTTCACATCGCCGATTTTTCCGGCTACACAACGCCGGGTACCGATTACACCCTGCAAGTCGATGACACCGTCAGCTACCCCTTTGACATCAGCCTTGATGTGTACAGGCAGCTCAAGTACGATGCGCTGGCCTACTTCTACCAGACCCGCAGCGGCATTGAGATCGTCATGCCCTATGCGGGCGACCCGCAGTGGGAGCATCCCGCCGGGCACGTGGGCGTCAGCCCCAACCAGGGTGACACCGACGTCACCTGCTTTTCCGGTGAAGACAACCAGGGTCAGGAATGGTCGGGCTGTGACTATTCTCTCGATGTAAGCGGCGGGTGGTATGACGCCGGCGACCACGGCAAGTACGTGGTAAATGGCGGCATCTCCGTCTGGACACTTCTAAACCAGTACGAGCGTGCCCTGCACCTGGGCACTTCGGCCGATGATTTTGCCAACGGCACGATGAATATCCCCGAAAATGATAACGATGTGCCCGACATACTCGATGAGGCCCGCTGGGAGATGGCGTTCCTGCTCAAGATGCAGATACCCGAGTCAACGGGTGACCCTATGGCCGGAATGGCCCATCACAAGGTGCACGACAGCAACTGGACGGGGATCCCCACAGCTCCCGATCAGGACGCACAGCCGCGCTACCTGTACCCTCCCACCACTGCCGCGACCCTCAACCTGGCCGCAACGGCAGCGCAGTGTGCCCGCATCTGGCAAAACATCGATGAGGAATTCTCCGGCCAATGCCTGACCGCCGCCAAGCTGGCCTGGGAGGCTGCACAGGCCCATCCTGAGGAATATGCCAGCGATTTCAACGGGGGCGGTTCCTATGGAGACAACAACGTCGAGGATGAGTTCTACTGGGCCGCTGCCGAGCTGTACCTCACGACCGGCGAAGCCGGATACCAGGAGTACCTGACCGGCTCGATGTATTTCAAAGATATTCAGACCTCCGATGGAACATCGATGGGCTGGCAGAGCACGGCAGCCCTGGGGAATATCTCGCTGGCCGTGGTTCCCAATGACCTGGGCTCCGAGGCAAACGAGGAGATACAAAAGAACATCGCTGCTGCAGCCGATGCGTACGTCGACATGCTCAACGGCGAGGGCTACCTGGTCCCCCTTGCTTCCTCGGATTACTGGTGGGGATCGAACTCCGCCGTCCTCAACAACATGATCATCATCGCCCTGGCCCATGACTTCACCGGCGACGCGACCTACCTGAACGCCGTGAGCGAGGGGATGGACTACATCCTGGGGCGCAACGCGATGGGGCAGTCATACGTCACCGGATACGGCGAGATACCGATGCAAAATCCACACCATCGCTTCTGGGCCTTCCAGGCCGATCCCGATTACCCGCCCCCGCCGCCGGGCATCGTCTCGGGCGGGCCAAATGCCAGCCTGGAAGACCCTTACGCGCAGCAGCACCTTGAGGGCTGCGCGCCGCAGAAGTGCTTCGTCGATCACATCGAATCGTACTCGACCAACGAGATCACCATCAACTGGAATGCGCCGCTGGCCTGGCTGGCAGCCTTCCTGGATGAGAACGCCGATTGGACAGCCGAGGCCGAGGAGAGCACAGCAGCTGCGCCAACAGTGGAACCAACACCGGCAGCCGGCACCGGCGCGCCATCGATGGGCTGGCTGCCTTATGCCGCGATTGCCCTTATCATCCTGATCGGCGGCGTGGTGCTCTGGCGCTGGCTCAAGAGAGGAGCCAAACCCGCCTAAGCCCATCTGGCGTATACGCTTCTAAACCTCCCGGAGACTGGCCGCGCCAGAGCTTCCGGAAGATAGTGTCTTCAACAAGCCGCTCAATGTGCACATTGAGCGGCTTGTTGAGTAAGGTAAACACCCTTACATGGCTGTACCAGCAGCACCAGTGTGAGCATCGACCTTCTATGAGCCCCCACCTTCGCACAACGACACGAAGCCTTCGTTGTACAACACAATCGAGACCCGATGCAATCGAGGTGCGATGCGATGCAATCGAGATGCGATGCGATGCAATCGAGATGCGACGTGATGCAATCGAGATGCGATGCGATGCAATCGAG
>JAFGMS010000181.1 GCA_016927375.1 Anaerolineae bacterium | reverse complement strand
TTTTCAAGCTTCGATCTGTGACTTGTAAACTCAGACCGGCTACTCGTCACGTCTCACGTTTTACATATTTACCTTTTACCCATCACTCATAGTTCACTAGAGAGCGCCAGGCAGCTGGGTAGTTACCTTCTGTCTTCGATCTCTACGCTCTCCGCAGTGAGAAATAGCCTGATCGTGAAAAAAAGGCGAAAGTCCAGCTTTTACTCCCCTAACACTCAATTCTCCCCCAGCTTTTGTTGGCGCTCCTATTGCCCCATGCTATACTCGCTCCGTTCTTCTCAAGCTATCCACTAAACAAATCCCCAATATGTTCTTTCTCATCTCGAAACCAGAGAAAGGATGGGGGAATGAGGTCCTGCATGAAACGCTGGAAACGTTGGGGGACATTGCTGATCGGTTTACTCATCAGTGCGGTGGCACTGTATCTGGCCTTCCGCAACGCCAATCCGGCAGAAATGGTCGATGCATTTAGTGAGCTGCGCTATCAGTATGTGATCCTATCGCTGGTAGTCGTCATCATCTCCGACGTCATGCGGGGCATGCGTTGGAGCATATTGATGCAGGGACGGATTTCCATGCTCGATGGCTTCTGGCTGTTCAACGTCGGCTATCTCTTTAACAACGTGCTGCCCGCGCGTCTGGGCGAGTTTGCCCGTGCCATCCTGGGCGGCCACAGGCAGGATGTGACCTTCACCAGCGCGCTGTCGAGCATCGTCGTGGAGCGGCTGTTTGACCTGATCTCCGTCGTGATCTTATTGTGTATCGGGCTGGTTGCCCTACCACTCCCCGATTGGGCTACCACCGGTGGGATGACTGTCGGCGGCGGGGCGCTGGTGGGCGTCGTTGTACTGGCCCTGGCCGCCCGGTACTCTGAACCGGCCCTCAAGGTGGGTGTGTGGATGTTGGCACTGCTCCCCGGCGTCAGCCGCGAGAGGGCCCACGCTTTCCTATCACCTTTTGTCGAAGGGCTGGGAGCCGTCTCCGATCTACGCAGCTTTGCCGCTGGTTTTGGAATGTCACTGGCCTGCTGGGCCGTCTCCGGGCTCTCAGCCTGGCTGCTCATGTTGGCGTTCTGGCAGGACGTCCCGATCCCGGTTGCTGCCTTTGTGCTGGGAACCACCGGTCTGGGAGTGGCCATCCCGGCAGCGCCGGCCAGTGTTGGCACTTTCCAGGCTGCCGTGCTCGCTGCATGTACAGCTGCCGGGTACGATCTCAGCACCAGCCAGAGCTTCTCGATTGCCCTACATCTCTCGAGCTTTGTGCCTACCTGTCTGCTGGGCTTCATTGGGCTGCTGAGGGAGGGCGTCAGCTTCGGACAGGTGGCGCAGCAGGCCCAAGAGCTTAAGGAATATGCCCCGATTGCTGATTGATGTACAAAACGCCTGAAAGCACCAACATTTGAACAGTCCAACGTTCGACATCTAAGACACAAGGATTACCAGATGCCAAACCTGCCACCGAAAGTGCGTGATTTTCTCCATCGAGGGTGGCCCTGGTCACTGCTCGTTTTTGTCCTCCTGCTGATCATCTACATTCGCACGCTGCTGCCGGGAATGGTGGGTGGTGATGCGGGTGAGCTTCAGTATGCCGGACCGCTCCTGGCGCTTACTCACCCGACCGGCCAACCGCTGTATGTCACGCTTGGCTTCCTGTGGTCGCGCGTCATCCCTGTCGGTGCCATGGCCTGGCGCATGAACTTGCTGGCAGCAGTCTCCGGCGCTGCCGGCTGCGCCTTCTTGACCTGGATCGTTGACCGGCTCTACCGTGGCCCCGTCATCGGTCTGGCGGCCGGGCTGACACTGGGCCTGGGCGGGACCCTGTGGGAACAGGCTGTTATCGCCGACAAGTACGCCTTCAGCGCCTTCTTTGCCTCGCTGGTAACCGGCCTGGCGCTGTGGTGGGCGGGAGAGCATGACCAGCCGCATGGGAACAAGCTGCTCTATGCCCTTGCATTGGCTTATGGACTAAGCTTACTGCACCATCGCAGTATGTTCATGTTCGCGCCTGGTCTAGGGCTGCTGGTAGGAGGCATCGAGTACAAGAGGCTGTGGCAAGATAAACGCCGGACATTGATCTGCGCGGCATTGGTATTACTGCCTGCATTGATCATCTACCCGCTGTTTCTACCATTTGCCCAGTCGCGCAATCTCTCACCGTTCCTATGGCAGCCGACAAGCCTATTTGACTGGGTCAACTGGTGGCTGGAACGCCACGTTCTCACCGGCGAGGTGCTGGTGTTCGACTCGGGCACGACCTGGGCTCAGCAGTTGCTGAGCTATGCAGAAACCCTGCGTCGGGATTATACCCTTGTAGTTGTGGTCTTCTCAGTCTTTGGAATAGCCTTTTTAGTCCGCCGCCAGCCGGCGACAGCCGCATTCTTACTGGTGACATATACATTGGTGGGCGCTTTTGGAGCCAACTACCGGGGAAACATTCGCCAATTTACCTACTATCTGCCCTCTTTTGTCGTGTTAGGGTACGCCTACGGGATTGGGCTGGGCGAAAGCCAGCGATTCATGCGCGAGCGCGTCGAGGCCCAGCTCGCCAGGATGCACATCCTGGAAGCGGTGATAGGAGCTGTGCTGATAGCTGGTGTGATGTTGATGCAGTTCGGACGGGCCTATCCCCTACAGCGCCTCAAAGCTACCTATGGCCAGCCGCTCGATATCTATCGCCAGACAATCAAGAGCGGCAATATGGGTGAACGCCTGGTAGCAGACCTGGCAGACCTGCCCCAGGACGCTGTTGTGCTGGCCGATTGGGAACAGATCACGGTCTTGTGGTATAAGCAGAAGGTTGAAGGGGTGCGCCCCGACCTGATCTTAATCTACCCCATCGAGCGGCTGGATGATTTTGCTGATGGCAATCGGCCGATTTGCTTGGCACGCACGCTGCCGGTCGGCGAGGAATGGCATCCTACCAACATCGGCCCACTGGTTTGCCTGAACACTGAGCCGGAAATAACTATCCCCGATGGTTTTATCCCTCTCGATAAGCTGCTCAGCACCTCTGATGGTAAGCCACGGCTGGAGCTGGCCGGCTATCACATCAACCAAAACACGATACCTGCCGGGCAGTACGTGCCACTCATCCTCGCCTGGCGAGCAATGGTCGATCACCCGGAAGATTACTCGATTTCTTTACACGTCCTCACTGAGGATTGGCAGCAGGTATGGGCTGATGATATCGCCGCGCCGGTGCTGGGCATGTACCCGACTTCGCGCTGGATACAAGATGAGGTTGTGACCGACTACCACGAGCTCGCCATCCCGCGCGAGATGCCGCCGGGTCGCTACCTGTGGACTGTAATCGTTTACCGGCAGCTTGATGATGGCAGCTTTGTGCAGCTGCGCGATGCCGATGGAAACATCGAGGTGCTGGGCGGGACGTTCGAGGTCTTGCCAAGATAAAGGCAGTCGGCAGCTGAGTGCCTGGTTATGCGCACCTGAGTGCTTGACGATTGATGCTTCATGATTGATGATTGAACGACAGCACCGAGCTTGACAGCGTGGTACATCAAAGATTGGCAAAAGATACATCGCGCTGTCATCGATTACATATCGAAGGTGTTTACTTCATAGAAGCAGCACGGCCCGAGAGCTCGGTACTCAGCACTCAGTATCACTTTCACGGAGGATGCTCATGAACGTCTCGCAGATCAAATTCCCGGTGGCGGTTGCCTTAACCGGCCTGGGCCTTGGTCTTATTGGGGATTTGATGTTTTATACCCAGCCGTTAGGCATCTCGGTGCCGATACTGGCGCTGTTGGTGGTGGCTGCACTGCTGGCATTAGCCACGGCAGAAAAGACATCGGTCGTCTGGGCCAACATGTGGCTTATTGTACCGCTGCTGTTTCTTGCGGCCATGTCGGCGGTTCGCGCCGAGCCGCTGCTGCGCTTTATGAACGTCGTGGGCGCATTGGCGCTGATGCTGCTGCTGGCCAACCGCCTGGCAACCCGGCCCGTTGACAGGCTCAACCTGGGCGAGTACATCGGCATCCTGTTTGAAACCGGCCTGCTCAGCCTGATCATCGCGTTTCCACTGCTTGGCCGGGCAGTCAAGCAGCAGGACAGCAGTGCCGAGAACAAACAGACGGTCCGCCGGGTGATCATCGGGCTGCTGATTGCCCTTCCGTTTTTGCTGGTCTTCACCGCCCTCTTTGCCTCGGCCGACCTGCTCTTCAACAAGCTGGTCGAGAACATCGTTGATGCCATCAACCTGCCTGACATCTTCGGGCACTTCTTCCTGACCCTCTTCCTGGCCTGGCCGATCATCGGTGGGCTGGCCTACGCATTGACCCGCAGGCAGGAATGGAAGCTGTTTCTCAAATTCACCGAGCCTCGCCCGGAGATTGAAGGCGATGAGCAAAACGAAGAATCCGGCGAGGGCGATGCTCCTGCCGCGCCACCCCGTACTCTCAGGTCACTACTGCACACGGTTGAGTCTTCGACCGTGCTGTTCAGCATCGACCTGCTCTTCCTGATTTTCGTGGTGATACAGTTCGCCGCGCTCTTTGGTAGGGAAGCCTTCCTCAAAAGCCAGAACCTGACCTACTCCGAATACGCCCGGCGCGGGTTCTTCGAGCTGCTGACCGTCTCGCTCATTACCTTGGGGCTGGTCCTGGTCATCGATTTTATCACCCAGCGCGAGACGAGCCGGCAGCAGGTCATCTTCCTGGCCGGCAGCGGCCTGATGATCGGCATGACCATCATTATCCTGGTCTCGGCCTTCCAGCGCATGCAGCTCTACGAGCTGGCCTACGGTTTCACCCGCCTGCGGGTGTACCCGCATGTCTTCATGGTCTGGCTGGCATTACTGTTAGTGGCCTTTCTAGCCACACTGCTTACCCGGCGTGTGCGGTTGTTCGCCACTGCCGCGCTGATTGCCTGCATGGGGTTCGTGGCCACGCTCGACATCCTCAACCCGGATGTCTTCATCGTCAAGCAGAATATCCGGCGCTACCACAACGGCGAGGAGCTCGATGCCGCCTACCTGGGCACGCTGTCAGAGGATGCTGTGCCCTACCTGATCCCCTTGCTGCATGATTATGGAGATGAGACGCAGGAGGAGATTGGTCCCTGGCTGCGCAGCCACCTCGATGAACTCGATGAGCGCCACGAGAAAGCAGCCTGGCCGGCCTACCACTGGAGCATCGACCGGGCCTACCGGGCGCTCGATGCCGAGCGCGAGCTGATCGAGCAGTATGAGCCGTAT
>JAFGMS010000180.1 GCA_016927375.1 Anaerolineae bacterium | reverse complement strand
TTTTCAAGCTTCGATCTGTGACTTGTAAACTCAGACCGGCTACTCGTCACGTCTCACGTTTTACATATTTACCTTTTACCCATCACTTATGGCCACAGTAGAAAGCGCCAGGTAGCTGAGTATCCGAAAAAGGACTGTCAATGGAAGCTAACCGGAGGATTCTGCTGGCCGGCGATGAGCAGTTAACATCATCGGAATTCAGATCGCTGTTAACCTGGGCAGGATTCACCGCCGTGGTGCTCAATAAGGACGCGAGCATAGTAGCTCAAGTAGCCGAGTCTACCCCTGAACTGCTCCTGATCGATATAACCTGTAATCCGTCTACCACGCGTGAGCTGTTGAGCCTGTTGGAAAGAACCGGCGTCACCATCCCGGTGATTTTACTGGGAGAGGGTGGTCCAATGGAACGCGCACTGGCACTGGACCGTGGGGCGGATGACTACATCAACAAGCCCTTTCATGAGACCGAGCTCATTTCACGAATCCGCGCTGTGCTGCGACGCATCCAACGACAAGAGCAATTGCTGGATGTATCGTATCGCTTGACATGCAATGATTTGGCCATCGACCGGCTGGCAAAACGAGCCTGGCTAAGCAATGAGGAAGTCGTTCTGACACCAAAGGCCTTTGCTGTCCTGGAATACCTGATGACTCACGCCGATCAACTCATCACCCGTGACATGCTGCTGGATGCTGTCTGGGGATGGGAGTACCCGGCAGGCATCCGAGCCGTCGATACACGCATCTTCGAGCTGCGAAAAGCGCTGCAAGATACGCGTGCTCATCCCCGGTATATCGAGACAGTCTCTGGGATGGGCTATCGCTTCATTGGCAGCGTACAAGCATTGCTATGACGGACGTTCTCTTATTTCAAAACTGTGTTATGTCAGCATAATCCTGTGAAAATTAGTCGGTAAAATAGGTAGGCTATAAGCTATCCGGCGTTCCCTACCATGGCAATGAGTGATGCGTAAAAGGTAAAAAGGGCAAATCATCATGATTTTTCAGCTGTTAATGAACGGTCTCTCGACATCAGGCTTACGCTAGACCCAATCATTGTCGACTGTTCTGCTTTTTGCTCATCTCTTGCTCTGTATCCGGGCCAGACTACTCGATTATGCCTTTTGTTTTTGCTGAATGCTGATAGCTGACAGCTGAGTAGTTACGGCTTATGTATCACAAACAGGAGAATTGCGTATATGCCACCCGAGAGATGTGAATCGCTTGAGCGAACTGTGGGTTATGGCTTTTTCGAACGTTCGCGTCCAACATCACCAGGCTACACAAAATTGCAGGTGTTATTGTGCGACAAGCCTGGGCATGGCTACTATTCTCCAAAGTTCCTGCGTGTTTCAATTATGAGCAAAGCCAACATGATGGAACACTTGACTGTCTCACATCCCTGGGAAGAGATGGAGTCCTATCAGGTTACGATGGATCGAGTTGTGCTACGCGATCACCAGGGACGAACTATCCAGGCATTCACATTTGGTGGCGAGCTGCAGGTTGTAAACAGAGAAGATGATACACTCTGCACCCTCTCATCACCTGCTCCCATTCTGGAACTGGTCGAGGATTTGTCTATTTCCACCCTGTTCACAACAGAGACGGAAGCGGCGCTAACCACCTATCGGCTTGCGCCGGAGACCGAGTCCACAATCTTCGAGCAGTGGATGGCTACTAATACACCGCTGACGATCTATGCAGCCAGCCTGCAGATGGTTCAATCCAGGCTGCTCGAAGCCAATCTGCTCGATACGACACAGGTTCAACTGCTTCGCATGATCTCGGCTGAGATTGCCGCACTTGAAGTAGAAGTCTTCCCGGACGGATTGCCCACGTTCAAGCGAATCCGACGTTAATACATGGATTAGTTTGTCATTCCGGCGCGTTCGGCAGCAAGATCGACGATCGTGTTGATCAGCCTGTGATATTCCCACCCGGCAGCCTGAGCTTCGATGCATAGATCGCTGTAGGTGGGGTTTAGCCCCGGCAGGGGATTCACTTCCAAAATGTAAGGGGTATTGTCTTCTTCAGCAGCCAACCGAAAATCGACGCGGGCGATATCCAAACAACCGGTCACCCGAAAAACCCCGGCGGCCAAGCGGTATAGCTTCTGTTCCAGAGCATGAGGAAGAGATGCCGGGCACAAGTAATGAAAGTCTTCCGCGAGCTCAACCTTGATCCGATTGGTGTAGACCCCGCCTTCGGAGGGATCATAGGCACCCAGATCAACCTCGAGAGGTGGGAAGAAGGTCAATTCATCGGGGAGAATACTGGGGGCTGTACGGTCGTTCAGCCGGCGCGCATCAGTAGGAAGTAAGTTACCAACAATCGCAACAGTGACCTCGCGTCCTTTGATAAACCTTTCACATAGAACAGCCTGATTGTAGCGCTGAAGCTGCAATGCAACCTGCCGGCGCAGATCGGACACCGTTTCAACGACACTCTCGCTGCTGACACCCATCCCCGTTCCTTCACGACTGGGTTTGACAAACATCGGAAAGCGTAACTCACCATCTGCCTTCAGCAGGTCCTCATCGATTGGATCATCGGCCCGACTAAAAACCTGGAACTCCGGCGTGGGCAAATCATGATAAGACAGAATACGCTTGGTCATCGGTTTGTCCAATGCCAGAGCTAGGGTCATCACTTGGCTTCCGGTGTAGGGGATGCGCAGCATTTCAAGGATGGCCGGAATGTGCGCTTCCCGACCATCACCGAAGTGTCCTTCGGCAATGTTGAAGCACAAATCAGGTTTGTATGCTATGAGTTTATGGATCAGGTTGTGCTGGGGGTGGATGCTGGCTTCGAAGAACTCTGCCTGGTGCCCGCCCTTCTCCAAGGCTGCGACGATGGCATCAATGGTTTTCGGGCTGTCCAGATCATCCCACTGATCTGGCGACATACCCGGCCAGGTGGGCGCATTCTGTTTCAGGTTTGCAAGCACCGCTATCTTCAATGAACTGGCTCCTCATCTGTTGACTGTATACCACATGTGTGCTTAATATGATTTCGATGAGAACTATAGCGGCTGGATATATCAGGGTTATGACAAAAATTTGACAGTTTTGACAAAAACGGACTGATATCTCCTTGGCTTTGCCAGACATATCAGCTTGTGCAATGTGCTAAAATGAGGAGTAGAGACGGATCAATTAACACAGGTGGTGAGGCTATGGGTATCAACAAACCTTCGCAAGCAGACAAAGACGCTCGGGTTGGGGGTGACGGTCCGCATATTAGCCGGCTCAAAAACTTGCACCAGCCTCTGGCTGGAGATGTGCCGCTGTCCCAGTTCCTCGATCCCCTGACCAACGAGGGCGAGCTTTACGAGAAATTGCCGGACGATGCCGTACAGTGCCATGCCTGCGCGCATCAATGCACCATTAAGCCAGGCAAGAGGGGGATCTGCCAGGTGCGTTTCAACCTGGACGGCAAGCTGTACGTGCCCTGGGGATACGTCTCAGGGCTCCAGTCCGATCCCATTGAGAAGAAGCCTTTCAATCACGTCCTTCCCGGCACCGATACGCTTACCTTTGGAATGTTTGGTTGTGATATGCATTGCCCTTACTGCCAGAACTGGGACATCTCACAAGCCATGCGTGATGCCGGAGCCGGACGCGCGCCGGAGCAGGTTGCGCCGCAGGTTATAGCCCAGCTGGCGCTTCGACATGGAGCCAAGTCTATCACCAGCTCCTACAACGAGCCGCTGATCACATCCGAGTGGGCTGTGGCGATCTTCAAAGAGGCCAAAGCCGTCGGGCTGAGCTGCAACTATGTCTCGAACGGCAATGCCTCCCGCGAGGTTCTAGAGTACCTCCAGCCCTATGTCAGTGCCATGAAGATCGATCTCAAAAGCATGGATGATCAGAACTATCGCAAGCTAGGCGCCGTGCTTGAAAACGTGCTAAATGGCATTCGTATGGCACATGAAATGGGTCTCTGGGTGGAGGTCGTGACACTTGTTATTCCGGGCTTTAACGACTCTGACGACGAGCTGCGCGCAGCTGCCCAATTCATCTACTCGGTATCACCGGATATTCCCTGGCATGTGACTGCCTTTCATAAAGATTACCGCATGCGCGACCCCGACAACACGGATATGCGCACGTTGCTCCGCGCTGCGGAGATCGGATATAGTGAGGGGCTGCATTACGTCTATGCGGGCAACATGCCGGGCCGTGTAGAGGCATTTGAGCATACCAGGTGCCCTAAGTGCGACACGGTGCTCATCAAACGATGTGGTTACGTTGTGCTGGATTACCAGCTTACGCCGGAAGGAACATGTCCAAAGTGCCATACAAAAATCGCTGGTCTGTGGCCAAAGTCAAAAGATGATGTACGGGTAGGGACTGTTGCCGATCTCTTTTCTCGCGCACCGCGCTGGGTGCGCTGACGCATAATCTAATCCTTCAATTCCTGTTGGAAGGCGGTCTTCTTTGAGTTACACTCTAGTAATAGTAGGGAAGAGAAGGGAAAGCAAACATGGGTATGTACGAATCAGAAGATCAAAATCAAGACCAAGAATCAGAAATCATCATCCCTCGCTACAAGATGATCATGTCGTATGATGTGCTGCCGCACAATCACGATACCTATTATCAGTTTGTCCTGGGAGAGCTCGTTCCGGCCATGCAAGAGATGGGCATCTACATGACCGAGGTATGGCATACTGCTTACGGCAACTACCCCATTCGTATGACCGGTTTTGTCGCGGAAGATTACGAGTCTATCCAAAGCATGCTGGACAGTGACCGTTGGCAAGACCTGGAAGACCGGCTGCTTTCATATGTGCGTAACTATTCGTGCAAAGTGGTCGAGTACCGGCAGGGATTTCAGTTTGTCCGCTCCTGACCGGGACAGAGTAGAGCACAAAGGCGGCACACTATCGTCTGTGTGCCGCCTTTTATTTCGTTCCAGGCCGGGAAATCTGTATAATTTTCTCAGCCAAGAAGAGGAATATCCATGCGATTTCTAGTTACCGGAGGCGCGGGCTTTTTAGGCTCGGCTTTATCGAACCGTTTGGTGAACGACGGGCACGACGTCCGGGTGATCGACAACCTGGTTGCAGGCGACCCGGATCGCCTCGACCCGCGTGTGCTCTTCGAGCGCGGCGACGTGGCCGATATTCCTAAGCTGTGGACGCTTCTCCAGGACGTGACGTGTGTCTACCATCTGGCCGCCCGTGTCTCCGTACCGGAGTCCATCAAGTACCCGCGTGACTACAATCACGTCAATGTCGGCGGCACGGTAAGCGTCATGGAGGCTATGCGCGATGCCGGTGTGCAGCGTGTGGTGCTGGCGTCGTCAGGCGCGGTCTACGGCGAGCAGACCACTCAGCCGCTGCTCGAAGATATGATCCCTAACCCTGACTCGCCTTACGCGGTCAGTAAGCTGGCTGCCGAGACCTATGTGCGCACCATCGGCGGCCTGTGGGGCATCGAAACGGTGTCACTGCGCATCTTCAATGCCTATGGACCTAACCAGCAGCTGCCCGCTTCCCATGCCCCGGTGATCCCGCGTTTTCTCAAATCGGCCCAAACGCGTGCGTCGCTGGTACTCTTTGATAATGGCGAGCAAACGCGCGATTTTGTCTATCTTGATGATGTCGTCGAGGCCCTGGTGGCAGCCTCAAATGCGCCGAATGTTAACAAGCAGGTAATCAATATTGGTAGTGGTATAGAAACCAGCATTAACGAGCTGGTCAGATCTATTGAACAAGTAACCGGGCAAGAGATCGATCCCCTCTACAGTACAGGTCAGCCGGGAGGCGTCGGGCGCATGCGCGCAGACCTGACGCGCGCCAAGTCTTTGCTGGGCTTCACACCCAAGGTAACACTGCCGGACGGTTTGCGACTTACCATCGGACATGACCCCCGCTTTGCCCAAGTTGCAGGCTAGGGACTGGGGTTAGGGTTTAGGAAAACGCACCCTTTCACGCCGGGTATTCATCCGTAACCGATACCGGGCAGGCTTTTGCAAGCCTTGAGCGACACCATCTCTTCTGCAAGTCCTGACAATAAGCCGAGTACCTAAAAGGAAGATTGCGTGTTTCCTCTTTGTGGTGTCTTTGCTTGCAGTGGCAGCGTGGGCAACAAGACCATAGGTGGTTGTATGATCGACTGTTGCACTAGTTGTTTTCCAATCGTCAATCGTCAATAATTTGAGGGGAGAAGGTAAAATGGGGTTACTAGAAGGCAAAACAGCGCTAATTTTTGGCGTCGCAAATGAGCATTCCATTGCCTGGGGCATCGCTCAGGCGCTTGCCGCAGAGGGGGCCGAGCTGGGTTTCAGCTATGGCATCCCTGCGCTCGAAAAACGTGTCAGGCCGCTGGCGGAGGGCGTCAACGCCAGGCTGATCGAGGAATGCAACGTCAACGATGATGATGCTGTCGACCGCACCTTCGAGAAGGTTAAGGAAACCTATGGCTCCTTCGACATTCTGGTCCATTCCATCGCCTACGCCGATCGCGCCGATCTGGATGGTCGCTTCGTCGAGACCAGCCGGTCAGGGTTCCACACGGCGCTGGAAACCAGCGCTTATTCTCTGGTGGCACTGGCCCAGCGTGCCGAGCCGCTGATGCGCGAGGGCGGCTCGATTTTGACTATGACCTACTACGGCAGCGTTGCCGTTATGCCTCACTACAACGTGATGGGCGTCGCCAAGGCGGCGCTGGAGGCCGGCGTGCGCTACCTGGCCAGCGATCTTGGGCCGCAGGGCATCCGTGTAAACGCGATTTCTGCCGGGCCCATCAAGACGCTGGCGGCATCCGGGATAGCAGGCTTCAGAAAGATGCTGAACTATCACGAAAAAGTCGCCCCCATGAGGCGCAGCATTACCCAGGATGATGTCGGCAAGACTGCCGTCTGGTTATGCTCAGATTGGGCCGGCGCCGTCACCGGCGAGATCGTCTATGTGGATGGCGGCTGGAACATCATGGGCACGATCATACCAACGTGCTGAGTGCCGAGCAACGAGTTATGAGAACTGAGCACCTTGACAATGTCACATTACACTCAGTGCTGGTGACGGATATGGGTGATGCAAAGCATCACTTGTCACCCGTACTTGTCGGATTTCAATCCGACGGGGCACACAGAACATCGAAATAAATTGAGCAGAACAAAGCTCGCAGATTAAAATCTGCGGAATATCGGTTACGGATGGATATCCGTAGCCAGCCTAATTCACTGGAAACTGTGAACTGTAG
>JAFGMS010000011.1 GCA_016927375.1 Anaerolineae bacterium | reverse complement strand
TTTTCATCTATTGAAGGTGCAGGCGTTAGCCCGGCATCGTAACTGCGACGAAGATAAGCTTCTCGATAGGCGCCCCTCAACATCTACCTGTGCCCCCCTAAAGGCTTTTCCCCACTATTCCGCGTAGCCCCAAAATAACTTGATCCTACAGGCATTTCCTTTTGCGAATAACAGTCGCTTGTGCACGAGTGGATTCCCGCTTTCGCGGGAATGACAGGCAGCCCGGCAGCGTGGAACAAGACAGGTGACGATTGGCTAATTGCCTGGTCGTTGCAACAATCTGTTTTTCAATCGTCAATCACCCAATAACTTGATGGTCAGCAGGCTATAGTAACAATTGTCAGGAAGCTCATTCGGCGGCACAATATAGACAGACCAAGTTGGTGAAGCAAGACGAGGCTGACACAATACCCCCTATCTGCGCCTTTGGAGGAATGATGAACAATGCATCTTCTGACTTCAAAGAAACACAAGAAAAGGAAGAACAGCCCACCATCCTGGTTGCCGACGATGATTTGACAATACGAGAAAGCGTGGCTGACTTCCTACGACATGCCGGCTATCAAGTCTCGACTGCCTACAACGGGACAACTGCATTACAGATTCTACAAAACCAGACACCCGATTTGATCATCGCCGACATTGAAATGCCCGAGATGAATGGCTACGAGCTTTACGATGCAGTGCGCAGCAACCCGGACTGGAATCTGCTTCCATTTATCTTCCTGACCGCCCGAGGAGAGCAAAAAGATGTCCGCTATGGTTACAGTCTGGGAGCCGATCACTATGTGACCAAACCCTTTGAGCCAGAATATCTCCTTAGTGTCATCGAGGCACGCCTAAAGCGAATGGCTACCATTCAGGCCACTGTATCATCCAACATAGATATTATCAGACAGCGCCTGATACATACCTTCAGCCACGAGTTGCGTTCACCGATGACTGCTCTTTATGGGTACGTCAACCTCTTACAGGAAGATCTGGACAAGCTGCCCGATGACCAGATCAGGGAGATGCTTGACCATGTCGAGCGCGGCGCTAGGCGCCTGAGCCGGCTGGCCGAAGACTTAATGCTGATATTCCAGATTGACAGTGGCGCCGTCAGCATAGAGGTTGCACGGTTCAGCCAGCTTGTCGATATCACACAAGTGGTCAATAATGTAGCTCAACACCTGAGTTTGAAAGCAGAGGAACATCATATTCTTATCGAGACCAACATGCCAAATGGGCTGCTTGTGAGGGGTGTCCCCCTGTATCTGACTGACATAATCACCCGGCTGGTTGACAATGCCATCAAGTTCTCTAAAAAAGATGGCGGCTGCGTCTTGATTACCGGTGCTTTGCAAGACAACATCTACATCTCTGTGGAGGATAAAGGGATCGGTATTCCATTAGATAAGCAAAGACAGCTGTTTCAGCGTTTCGAGCAAGTTAACCGGGATAAGCTGGAGCAGCAAGGCACCGGCTTGGGCCTTGTAATTGCTATGGAATTGGCCCAACTACATGGAGGCACGATCAAGATGAGGAGCCAGGAGAATGTTGGAAGCACCTTCACACTAATACTGCCGGCAGCCCAGCAGCTAACTGCAACAAGCAAGCCACAACCGGAACAATGATCGGGAGGCAATAATGTCGCATCAAGCAACCATACTGATAGTAGATGATGATCCCATCTTATTGGACAGCGTAGCAGACATTCTGCGTAACGCAGGTTACAAACCAATGACGGCCATCAATGGTATGATCGCGCTGCGCGTTCTACAGAACCACACAGCTGATTTGATTGTTGCAGACATCATGATGCCGGAAATGGATGGGTATCAATTCTGCCATGCTGTCCGCATGAATCCGGACTGGCGGGCGATCCCGTTTATATTCCTGACCGCTAGGAGCGGACAAGACGACATCCGGCGCGGCTATGGTCTCGGTGCTGATCACTATATTACAAAACCCTTCGAACCCGAGGATCTGCTTCTTGCTATCCAAACCAAGCTCCGGCGGCTGGCCGAGATCCGGGACGCAACCCGCGACGAAGTTGAAAGCACAACTAATAAGCTCATGACAGTCTTTGGCAACGAGTTGCATGGCCCAGTATCATTTATATATGATTACATCAGCCTGCTTCGGGACAGCCGCCAGATTCTGGGCAAGGAGACGACGGAGGAAGTACTGGCCCAGATGCACCGGGGCGTCGATGAGCTGGTTGGAGTGGTAGAGGATCTCATGCTCGCCGTATACATCGACAGTGGGGCGATGGAGATCGAAATCGAAAGACGCTGTGAGCGAGTGGAACTAGAACCCGCACTCCAAGCCGCAGTGAGAGAGTTGAGTATTGAGGCTGAGCAGCGTGAAGTCTCAGTCTCCCTGCATGTCCCCAGCGATCTGGCCGTATCTGGCGTTCCAGTCTATATACAGGATATCTACAGACGCCTGATCGACTATGCTATCAAAACCGCAAAGCCAATCGATGGGCATGTCTGGATTGAAGTGGAACGCCAGGAAGAACAGATAGTTGCTTCTATACGTAATAATGGAAGCGGCATTGTCCCAGATCGTCTCGCCCGGTTTTTCTCGCCCAGCAGAGAGGCGGACCGGCAGGTCATGGCTGAAGAGGTCACAGGGATCGATCTTGCCATTGCCGAAAGGCTCGCGCGTCTGCATGAGGGTTCCATTAGCATAGATGGTAAGCCAGACAAGGGAATGATATTCACAGTAACACTGCCGACAGCCAGCCAGCAAACCCCAGATACTTAAAAACACCCGACCCCCAGGGAATCCACCAACCCAGACTAAATCATCGCGTATTTTTTGCCAGCCCTTCAGCTGATAAACATCTAACAAGGAGAAGTCAACATGAGTAATTGGAAAACCCCCTCCGACCTTAAGTACACCAAGACCGATGAATGGCTCAAGGCGGAAGGAGATGAGGCTCTGATCGGCATCACCGACTACGCCCAAGAGCATTTATCCGATATAGTTTTCGTAGAGTTGCCTGAGGTGGGCTCATCCTATTCGACAGACCAATCAATAGGTGTCGTCGAGTCTGTGAAGGCCGCCGCTGACATTCATCTACCTGCCGGTGGAGAGGTCATAGCCGTCAATAACGAACTTGAGGATACACCAGAACTTCTTAACCAGGATCCTTATGATAAGGGCTGGATTGCCCGCATCAAACTGTCTGACCTCGCGGAAATCGATAACCTGATGGATGCAGCGGCGTACACAGCACACTGCGAAGAGCGTGAGTAGCCAAAGACTATAGTTGTCCAGATAGGTTTTTGCACCAAGGGCAAAGTGTCGCCCAAAACATAAAACGTAAGTATGTGAATATGTAAAAAAGATCCTTGCACAGGTCACTCGTAGGCAAATCCTTACATATGTACCTATTTACTCGTCCGGCATGGTTACTACGCATCTTTCGGTCATTTTTTAGGGCCTGAAACCAATTATTGAGGGAGCGGATAGAGCACAAACCGTTTCAGCAACCCAACAATCG
>JAFGMS010000179.1 GCA_016927375.1 Anaerolineae bacterium | reverse complement strand
TTCTGGGCAGATTTCGTCCCCATCACCGATCAAATCAACCGCTACGAAGCCTCCCATCTCGACGGTTTGCACTTTGGCCTGTTGTTGGGCATCCCATTGACGATTATGGCCTGCCTGGGCATCGGTGTGACCTTCTGGCCCAGGCTCCGCCCATATCCATCGCAGGCACTTGCGACGGGGTTGACGGTGTGGCTGGGCGTGATGAGCGCCGCCGCTCTCATCAACCCCCTACCCTGGCAGCGCTATTATCTATCCTTGATTCCGGTGATGTCACTGCTCGCCGGGATCGGTCTTTGGGCCTTGTTCAGGCGAATGCAGCAGTTGCACAGAAAGTCGGGCATTGATTTTGTTGACAGTTCCGCAGCTTAGGATACAATAATGGTCGCGCGCCGAGGTAGCTCAGTTGGTAGAGCATATGACTGAAAATCATAGGGTCCCCAGTTCAAGTCTGGGCCTCGGCACCACACTTAGGGGCAGGTTTGAGACCTGCCCCTACCGATTCCTACCGACTGATGATGTATCGGTGTAACCATTCCGGCAGGGTTCTAGATGACCCTTACTCGGATCAATTTGCTGCCTATAAGCCGTGAGCTAACTGCTTACGTTTCGCCAGCAACCGCCAGCCATGCTAAGATTACCCGGCACATCAGCCAAGAAAGGACCTTCGATGGCCAAACAGCGCATTCGAGTTGGGATTATCTTCGGCGGCCGGAGTGGCGAGCATGAGGTTTCATTGCGCTCAGCCCGCTCAGTCATGGACGCCATCGACACAGAGAAATACGAGGTGCTCCCCGTAGGTATCACAAAAGAAGGGCGTTGGATTGCTGGGGGCGATCCAATGAAGGCACTCACCGCCGGCGACGAAGCAACCCAACCGGCAGCGCTGCTGGGCGAACCGGGCGACCGGACCCTCAAAGCCATCGAGCCTCTCCAAAATACCGAGAACATCAGCCTGAAGAATATTGCTACATTGGATGTCATCTTCCCGGTCTTGCACGGGCCCTATGGCGAAGATGGCACAATCCAGGGGCTGATCGAGCTGGCCGATGTGCCCTATGTGGGGGCCGGTGTAGTAGGCTCAGCAGTTGGAATGGATAAGGCTGTCTTCAAGAAAGTCATGGCCGCCGAAGGTATCCCTGTGCTGCCTTATATACTGGTTCTGAGAGCAGAGTGGGATGCTGATCCCGACTCGGTGATCGAGAAGACAGAGGCGGCCCTGCATTACCCGATTTTCGTCAAACCCGCCAACCTGGGCAGCAGCGTGGGCATCAGCCGCGCCGCCAACCGCGACGAGCTGATTGCCGCCTTTGGTGAAGCGGCCAGGTATGATCGTCGACTGCTGGCCGAAGAGGGCATCCCGGCCCGCGAGATTGAGGTCAGCGTGCTGGGCAATGACGATCCTATTGCCTCCGTTCCCGGCGAAGTTGTCCCTGGCGATACGTTTTACTCTTATGAAGACAAGTACCTTCACGATGACGCTCAACTGCTGATCCCCGCACCGCTTGCTCCGGAAGTCGCTTCCCTGGCTCAGGAGCTGGCAGTCAAAGCTTTCAAGGCTATCGACTGTGCCGGATTAGGTCGCTGTGATTTCCTGTTGGACAAAGATACCGGCAAGCTGTGGATCAACGAAATCAACACCATCCCAGGGTTTACATCGATCAGCATGTATCCTAAACTATGGGAAGCCAGCGGTATCTCATATCCTGACTTGATTGACCGCCTGATCCAGCTTGCCCTGGAGCGTCATTCAGAGAAAAGCCGGAACAAGACAACTTATGGGCCGGATTCGAGCTAGTAGATGACCACAGAGATTTTGACAGGTTTTTCTGCGCTTAAATGCGAATAACACCAACGTATCAAAATATCTGTGGTTGACCACTAGTACGCATCGGCGGAAATCTGTATCCGTCGAGAAGTGCAACGCAAAGTACTTTATACAGTTGGGAAGATTGCCTTAACCTGACGACGCACTTATGCCCAACTGTACTAACGAATATGCTTATTTGAGGGCACCAGTACGCTCAAGATACTGTCTATGTCATTCGTGGAATTGGTGAAAATGGCCTTATGGCTCAGCAGATACACACACCGCGCCGCAGCACATCCGCCAAACACCCTGCCGTTCGCCGCCAGGGTCGGTTCCCCTTGCCAGGTATCCACCGTCAGTTCAATTGGCGATTTGTCAGCGCGGGATTGGCGATTGGCTCAATAGCCCTGGGTGTCTTCATCTTTACCAATCCCATCTTCTTCGTCACTCAGGTGGAAGTCGGAGGAGTTCGTTATGTGCCCGCCGACGAGATCTTCACCAACAGCGGCGTTGCAGACTACCACATCCTGTGGGTTGATCCGGAGGAGGTGCAGCAAAGTGTTACCCAGTCACCCAGCTTGTCATCTGCCCAGGTCGTTCTGCAATGGCCTGCCCGTGTAATCATCCTCGTCCGAGAGCGTGAGCCCGCGCTTGTATGGGAACAGGGTGGCGAGCGCTATTGGGTAGATGTCAATGGCAACCTGATGCGGCTGCGTCAAGACCTGCCAAATCTGGTCCGTGTTATCAATGAGGGCGAAGCAATTCCTTTTAGCTGCCCCGGGCCAGGCTGCCCTGAAGAGGACAAAGTGACAGTCGATCCGGCGGTTGTTCTAGGGGCCCAGCAGTTGAAAACACTTCGTTCCAACATAGACATGTTATACTATGATCCGGTACGCGGACTCAGCTATCAGGATGGACGTGGCTGGCGCGGCTATTTCGGCATCGGCACCAACATGGATCTCAAACTGGTGATCTACGAGACTTTAGTCGATAATTTGCAGCAGCGCGGTATTACACCGATCTCTATCGATGTCAGCAACCCGGATGCACCTTTCTACTATATCTCGCGATGATCTCTTACAAACCTCACATCACATAGGCAATCGAAGGGTCTTGGTTCGCGCCTGGTGAACTGGAGTCAAAAGATAAGCAGTGAGCTCTGAACAACGAATCGCAGTCGGTATCGATATAGGCACAACCAAAGTATGCACCCTGGTTGGTGAGCTGAGCGATAAGGATCGTATCCGCATCATTGGTCTGGGTCTTGAGCCTGCTCAGGGGATGCACAAAGGTACAGTCGTCGATGTTGCCCAGGCGACCGAGGCAATTCGTGCTGCGAAAAGACAGGCTGAGCGCACTTCCGGCTACGAAATCGGGCGTGCTTATATCAGCGTGGCAGGCAAGCACATCTCTTCTCTCAACAGCAAGGGTGTCACCGGGCTCAACCCCAGCCGGGGCGTTGTGACCCCAGAAGAAATCGAGAGGGCGCTGGAAGCTGCACGTGCTGTCGCCCTACCCCATAATCGTGAGGTGCTGCATGTCATCCCTCGCACCTTTACACTCGATGGGCAGGAAGGCATCCGCAACCCACTCGGACTGCATGCCTACCGGCTTGAGGTCGAAGCACACATCATCACTGCTGCCTCATCGTCACTGCGCAATCTGGAAACGTGTGTTAACGACTCCGGCCTGGCGGTGGACCGCTTCGTGCTTAACCAGCTCGCCAGCGGCGAGGTGGCACTGACCGAGGCCGAGCGCGAGTCAGGCGTGGCAGTCATCGACATTGGCGGCGGAACAACCGATCTGGCTATATTTATTGAAGGTACGGTCTGGCACACAGCCGTGATCGAGGTCGGGGGCAACCATATCACCAGCGACATCGCTCATGTCCTGCACCTCCCCCTTGCCGAATCCGAACGCATCAAAGTCGATTATGGTAATGCCAACCCCGACAATGTGAATCGCGATATGCTGATCACCGTCCAGCCTTTTGGCGAGGAGATGCCCACACAGCTGCTGGCACACGATGTAGCCCGCATTATAGAAGCAAGAGTAGATGAAATTTTCACCCTGGTCATGCAAGAGATCAAACGCTCAGGATATGATGGGTTGCTCCCTGCTGGTATCGTTCTAACAGGTGGAACCGCTTTGCTCAAAGGGATTCGCCAGAGCGCCAGCAAAATCATGCGCCTTCCGGCCCGCACAGCTCAGCCGGAGGATATCACAGGATTGGTAGATAAGCTGCAAAGCCCAGCTTACTCGACCGGGGTCGGTTTGTTGCGCTTCGCCCAACGGATTGATACTGCTCCCATCGTTGATACAACACCCCGGCGCCCAAGAGGAGGGCGAAGAGGAGGTAGTGGCGAAGGTCCGGATATCGGTAAAACCATTGGCGATTTCCTTGGTAGGCTGCTGCCAGACTAAACTGAGCACGAAGCACAAGATAATATCCACCAGTACCTTGGGGGCAAAAGCCCGGCTAGCAGAACGAGAAAGCGCCTACGGCGCAGCTTAAAAGCCAAAAGCTAACTGTTGTATGGGATGTAGGTCTGGAAAGGTGGTCTCGGGGAGT
>JAFGMS010000178.1 GCA_016927375.1 Anaerolineae bacterium | reverse complement strand
GATGACTGTCTAGATGGCTTGAGACATTTTTCAATCGCCAATCAGCAATCCAAACGACCTTCGGTCGTCAATCACACAATAACTTGAACCGGCTCACCATTCATTCGGACGTTCTTCTCTCCGGCGGCATTGCCTTTTTGAGTGAACTGTACCTCCTCGTAAAATTTGAGATGGATGAATGCGATTGATGGTCAATACCCTTTCTATACGCTACAATAACGGTAAGACTGTGCTGCGAGAAAAGAGGAAGGCCACCTGCGAATGAATAAGAAACCCAATATCCTTTTGCTGGTTCTGGACACACAACGTGCCGAACGGATGTCGCTTTATGGGTATCACAAGAATACTACACCTGTAATCGACTCTCTTGCAGCAACCTCGACCGTCTTTGATTGGGCGATTGCTCCAGGTCAATGGACAATACCATCGCATTCCTCCATGTTCACCGGGCTGTATCCCACAGTTCATCAAACCAACCAATCTTACACCAGTCTGCCCGAAGGCACCCCCACTTTGGCGGAGCTTCTTCAGCAGGACGGCTATGAAACTGTAGGTTTTTGCAACAACCCATTAGTAGGGGTGTTCGAAAACGGCCTCAAGCGTGGTTTCAACCAATTCTACAATTATGGGGCAACCTTTCCCGATGTGCCCAGGATGGGCAAAGATAAGGGGTTTCGCAAGGTGCAGCGCGTTTTGACCGACGGTCTGCTCAAGAAGATATCAACGCCGATTGAGCGCCAGTTCGGCCGCTCGCCGCTGCTGCTCAAGCTGGCGACCATGCCGCTTTTTGTCCCGCTATGGACACGGGTGATTAGCTTCAAAGGTAACACGACCCAATCGCTGCAAGATATCACTGACTATCTGCGCTATCACCACAATACGTTTCCCGAGCAGCCGCTTTTCATGTTTGTCAATATGATGGAAACACATCTGCCTTACTTTCCGCCTCCCAAGATCATGGATCGCTGGGTACCATATCTCAAACGGGACCGCGCGGCACGGGAGTTTCTGAGGACATTCAACACGCAAAGTTATCGATGGATGGCTCCGGTTACTGAGCCTCTCGCCGACTGGCAGCATCAGGTTTTGGTCGACACTTACGATGCTGAGATGGCTTATCAGGATCGGTTGCTGCGCAAGGTCTTCCGCTATCTCAAGCGGTCAGGCCAGCTTGATAACACCATGGTTGTTGTTGTTTCCGATCATGGAGAGAGCCATGGCGAACACAATTTCATGGGGCATGCTTTCTCGATCTACAATGAGTTGGTGCGTGTGCCACTGGTGATCCATTATCCGGAGATGTATCCCAAAGATAAGCGCGTCACTCACAATGTTTCTACCCGCCGTGTTTTCCATGCTATTCTGGAGGCCGCAGGGGTTGAGCACAAAGCTTATGGCCACACTGTGCAGGAATTGAGCCTGACTCGTTCAGCGGAAGGGCCTGAGCAAGAGCCGGCTGATGAATATGTTGTCTCTGAGGCCTATCCACCGCTCAACTTCATCAATGTGATGGAAATGAGCAACCCGGGAGCCATTGACCGGTTTCGGGTCCGAATGATGCGCCGGGCAATCTATGAGGGCAACAGCAAGCTGATGACGGTCGACGATCGCGCCGATGAGTTCTTCGATGTGAGTGCCGATCCCCTAGAGGCAAACAACCTGCTGGATAACCCATCAGGTTACGAAAACAGCATCCTCCAGATGGAGAACAAAATAGAGGATTTCGCGACTCTCATGGAGGCCCATCGCAGCGGCACAGTCAGTGGTGAGCGAATCGATTACAGCGACAACCCCGAACTTCTGGAACGTCTGCGCGGGTTGGGGTATATTGAATAGCCGATGGCTGTTGGTCATCAATTAAGTGATTTTTATCCCCGTTTCACCTTTCTGCTTATACGGGGATGATGTTTTTATTCTGTCTTTTTGCCGTAGGCATTTGATTGCGGTTCCAGCCTATTGGCCAGTATTTCTCTTGTGGGGAGAATAGAATTTATGTGGGAGCAGCTTCTTCAATGTTCCGCGTCTGGTCGAGTCGCCTTTTGTATTCCCTGGCCCGCCTTTTTGGGCGGACCCACGCTGGCGATCTATTGGTACGGTATACTGGCAGCTACCGGCATCTTCTTAGGAGCGATGTATGCTGCCAAGCATGTTGAGTGGGAAGGCCAGGATCCGGACGTAATCTGGGACGCCTTCTTCTGGATATTGATAGCAGCACTGATCGGCGCACGGTTGTGGTATGTGCTCCAGGCCATTATTGGGGGTACAGGCGAATACTCATTGGCCCGGCCTCTCGATATCATCAACACACGCCAGGGTGGCATGAATATTTTTGGCGGTGCCATCTTTGGCGCGATTGCTATCATCATTTATGCACGTGTCAGAAAACTAGATATTTGGCTCTTGACCGACGCTGCGCTGATGGGCTTGCTCATCGGACAGGGCATTGGGCGTATCGGTAACTTTATCAATGCCGAGCTTTATGGCCCACCGACTGGTTCATCCTGGTTTGGGATGCTTGTCCCGCAAGGGCAGCGCATTGGCATCTATGCGGATATGACGACCTATCCACCTGATACGCGTTTCCATCCTACGATGTTCTATGAGGCCTTCTGGTTATTGTTGGTCTTTGGCGTCCTGTTCTACATCTTCCGCCGCTATCAGGAACAGATTGTGCATGGCCGTCTGACCGGCGCCTACTTGATGGCCGCCGGTGTGGGACGTTTTGTCATCGAGTTCTTCCGGCTCGATCAGCCCAAAATCCCTGGCTCGATATTCAGCTATTCTCAGCTCATGTCAGTGTTGTTTTTTGCCGTTGGATTGATCGTATTCCTGGATCGCATGGGGCATTTCAGGATTCCTTTGATCGCACGGCCGCAGAACGAGCGGCAGCGCCAACAGGCCTATCAAAAGATCCTCGATGATCGCCGCAAGCGTGAACGCGCAGAGCAGCGCGCTAAAGAGCGCGAGAGACGTCGCAAGCAACGCGAACAGATCGCCCTAGAGAAAGCTGAAGCAGCCGTACAGGTTTCCCAGGCAGAAGCAGAAGAAGCTGAGGACGCCGAACAGAGTATGGCTGAGAATTCCTAACAGCCCAGGTGTTCATGGAATATACAAAGGCACGGCAGATTATTCAAATCTCCGTGCCTTTGTTGTTATGAACTATTGGTACTATGATGATCGAAGTACAAAGCTTCCAGGTAGCACTAATAACGATGCGCAAGTTATCAGTCACTGAGAGCTCTTTTGAGGGAGAATGCGATGCGATCTCCTCTTATTATTGTTGATTATGATACGCGCTGGCCAAGATTCTACGATGAGGAGAAGACCCACATTATTAGGGTCATCGGGCCGATGGTCGTGGCCATCGAGCATGTTGGGAGCACGGCCGTGCCCGGGCTGGCAGCCATGCCGATCATCGATATCATGGTAGGGACACGACAGCCCGACGATGCAATCTGGTGTATCCAGCCGCTGAAGACGCTGGGATACGAATATGTCCCAGACCCCGATAAACCGGACCCGGAGTGGCGTTACTTCCGCAAAGGCAACAGGCCGGGCATGGAAAAGGGAGGAACGCACCATCTTTACATGACCGAGCTTGGGAGCGCCTACTGGAACCATCTCTTGATGTTTCGCGACTATTTGCGTGCCCATCCGGATGACGCCCTACGCTATGTCGAGCTGAAAAAGACGCTGGCGACCCGGGCCGGCTCGGACCGGGAGCGCTATATGAACGCCAAGACGGAATTTATTCAGGCGATCGTTGGTAAAGCAGGAACAAGTTGAATATCAAAAAGAACTGTTATTGTTGGGCTTTGAACAAACAAGCATCGGCTCACCGGAAAGAGAGCGAGCCCGTGACACCAGCAGTGATAATCTGGTTAACACCTTGGACAAAACCGCTTTAGGTGTTGAAAAAACATCGGTGAGTGCCCCAGACACATTGATGTGTCCATCACATTCAAAACGCTCCGGGTGAGTCGATTGATAGCCTTCGCCCCGTAACACGACACCCGATTTCAGAGTCAGTTGCATGGGAATCAGAGCAGTCCCTGCCGGGAAGAATATAACGGCAGGGTTCGGGGTACTACATTGCGATCTGCTGAACTTCACACTGTGGTAGAGCAAGAACCTCGAATCGTTACGAATTTCTTTGTAATTCTTTACCCACTTTGTGGTCTTCTCGTAGTATCCTGGCAATATGTGATATCTGGGGGATGTCGATTCTGGGAGCAAATATGGTTAGTTTGGTAAATACGAGGTTTGCCATTACGTGACCAAGCACATCGTGGTAGTGAACAATCAACTTGGCACAGCCACAATTCTTGGAATTATGCTGGAGTGCAATGGCTATACCGTATTAAGAATCGACAACGCCCTCGCTGCGCTCAAGGTAATCGAAAAATTTACCCCCGATCTATTTGTCATCAGCGCTGCCCTAACGGGGATCAATGGCATCGAGCTATGTAGACAGATTCGATTGCAGCCCTGCGTTGCACGAGTCCCCGTGATCATTCTCGCAGCACGAGGAGATCTGGCGGAAATCGAGCGAAGCTTTGAGGCTGGCGCAGATGATTGCTTAATTCAACCCGTTCTCTGTCATGATCTATTGGCGGCGATTCAACGGGTTTTACAACAGGTTGAGCACAAGCAATGCACAACAACAAATTGTGTACAGACGTAGCAGCGACATCTATGCATTCGTCTGGCACAGGCACAAGGTTTCAGGTGGTGATAGATAGTCAGTTGGACCCTGATTATGAGTTCATCGCCGATTTGCAAGAGCAGGAATGCGAAATCCTGTATGCGGCCGATGCTCTGCGGGCTACATCTTGTCAGCCGGATGTATATATTATCGATTTAAGGCAGACCAGCGAGCCCCATCAGCTGGCGCGACTGAGCGAGGCGCAAACTCGATGGCCAACTGCTATTGTCGTTGCTGTCTCGGATACTACCCTGCCAGATGCGTCTACAATAGCCAGCACTGAGCAGATCGTTCTGGCTTATCTGTGCCATTCGGTCAATTCTAGTCTTCTGGCCAATCTGGTCAGAGGAGTCGTGAGCCGCAAATGTCATACCGGTTCCACCGGTCACGCTGCAACCTGTAAAGGAGAGAATCAGTCTCCTAAGCAGCAGGCTCATCATATCTGGGAAGCCTTAATGCTTACCGGGCAGGAGTGCCGGCTTCAACTTAATCAATTGGTCTCGGTCAGCGATGAAGTACTTCACATCAAAGATGATACGCTTAGCGCGGAAGTGAGGACTGCCATGAAGTCTGTCCGGCAGAGTGCTGTATCTATGCGTTGTGCTGTCAACAATTATCTCAACCTGACCAGGTTAGAGAACGGTAAGTTAACTATTCATCCCACCTTGTTAGACCCTGTTCGAGATGTCCTGGAACCAGTTCTGGTAGGTTATGCCGAGCTGTTGGAGGCACGCGGTCAGACCGCTCAGATCAGAGTCAACAGGCCAGGACTGCTGGTCTGGGCAGATAAGGCTTTGCTCATTAATGTCTACGATAACCTGATCCACAATGTGCTTGAATTTGGTGAACAGGATGGGACCATTGCCTTCAACATCATGGAGCGCGGCAATGTAGACGAGTTCAGCGTATGGAGCAGGGGACAGCCTCCAGATAGCAAGTGTCTGGAGCGCCTGGTTTACGTCACCAGTGATATAACCGGGCGCAATGCTGAGATAGGTATGTACTTAGCAAGCAAGATCATCGAAGTACATGGGGGCCGGTTGGGGATCGAGACCAGGGCGGGTGCCTGGATGAATTTCATCTTTACACTGCCTAAGCGAGAGGTTGCAAGTCGAGACCGGAAGATACGGACCAACGATTTTTGTTTCAATGCATGTCTTTAACGGGAGTTATTGATGGCTCGGATTTTAGTGGTAGAAGATAGCCCTACAATTGTAAGTTCTGTGGAGTGGCTGCTGCGGCAAAATGGACACGAGGTTTATGTCGCGCGGGATGGGCTGACTGCTCTGGCTTCCGTGAGGGCTTTTGTGCCCGATCTTGTCTTACTGGACATTATGCTACCGCATACTAATGGCTTTGAAGTATGCACGTTAATGAGGCGTAATCCTGCTTATAACTCTGTGCATGTCGTTATGATGACTGCTCTGACAGGAGAAGCTGATATTCAACGGGCATACTCGGTCGGTGCCAACGGATATATTACCAAGCCGTTCAAAGATGCCAGTTTACTAGAGACGGTTAATTCGTATCTGGCTAAACAAAAAGAATCTACGGTTGGGGTTAGGCCAGGGGCATCCTCATGACAACAAACATACTGGTGGTGGATGACAGCCCCACCGTGGGCAGCACTGTGGGTTGGATCTTGAGTGATTGTGGCTACAGCGTCAAGGTGGCTGTGGATGGGCTGAGCGCATTGAATGCTCTCCAGACGTATAAACCTGACCTTATCCTTCTTGATATCAAGCTGCCCCACGTCGATGGCATCGAGCTATGCAAGATGATCCGGGAGCGCACAGTCTATTCTTCTACACCCATTGTGATGCTATCAGGGCTCTCAGCGCAGACGGCCATCGAGCGTGCACAGCAGGCTGGCGCGAACAACTACATCGTCAAACCGGTCAGTGATGAAAAATTGATTGCCATTATTCAACAAGAGCTTGCACAGGCGACCATGCAGTAGGGTGATCAGAGTGAGCAACCAGGCACGAGAAACGCAGACTCTAGAAAACGGCGTACGTGTGCTGACAGAGCACATGGAAGGTGTTCGCTCGGTCAGTGTTGGCGTCATTGTCAATGTGGGCTCTAAGGATGAGCGGCCTGCCGAGCGTGGCTACGCGCATCTGGTAGAGCATATGCTTTTTCAAGGCACCGACCAGCGCGATGCCAGGGCTATCGCCGAGATGATGGAGGTTGGCGGCGGGGCTATCGGTGCATTTACTACCCGTGATTACACCGTATACCACGCCACGGTCTTGGATGAATATCTGCCTTTCGCTTTGGAAGCGCTGGGCGATATGTTATGCAACAGTGTATTACCTGATGAAGCCTTAGATCGCCAACGTTCGGTTATTTTGAACGAGGTTGCCGGCAGTGATGATCCCATGCAGCGGGTCAACGATCTTCTCAAAACGACGCTTTGGCCTGAGCATCCGCTGGGATATCCTGTAGCAGGTCTGGAAAGCATCTTGCGTGAGGCTACCCGTGAGTCGCTGCTCGATTTTGTGCAGTGTCACTACATTGCCAACAAGATTACTCTGGCAGCTGCCGGGAATGTAGAGAGTACCAATTTTGTTGCACAGGCACGGGACAGCTTTTGGTCACTAAAAAGGCACGACATCCCGTTAGCACCTCCGCTGCCTACACCTGCTCTGGGTACAGTCATTGTTGAGCCGCGCGATCTGCAGCAGGTGCATTTCGCTATGGCCTGGCCCGCTCCTGTATATACCAGCCCTGAGCGGTATGCATGGCATGTGTTTTCTTCGCTGTTTGGAGGTGGGGTTACCTCTCGTCTCTATCGTCGTCTCCGCGAGGAGATGGGGATGGTCTATTACATCAACGCCCAGTATCAAGCCTATGCGGGCGCGGGGGCCCTGGTTGTTGAAGGTGGAACCCTGCCTCATACGCTTGTACCTGTGCTGGCTAGGACGCTGATCGAGTTGCTGCGCATGGGTGAGGAAGACATCAATCTGGATGATCATCACCGGGCTACCCAATCGTTGATCAGCCAACACCTGGTATCCGGAGATTCGGCTTATGTGCGTATGAGCCGGTTGGGATTGCAAGAGCTCTATTTTGGACGGGTACTTTCCAGCGATGAAGTTACCAATGGACTCAAGCGCCAATCCCCCGAGATGGCACGCCAGGTTGCCCAACAGACCTTCAATACCGGCCTCCCAACCATCGCAATGGTTGGGCCGGTCACAGAGGATCTCCTACAAGCTGTTGGTGAGATGCTCTCGGACTTTGGAGAACCTGCCGCATTGTCATTTGTGTCTAAAACGGCCAAAACGTTAGTTCCTGCCTGATTGGCAAAAAGGAGTTGCTGATATGTCCATCGAGCCTGCTGTTAAGAAGAATTGGGAAAGACTCCAAGAACAATACGATTATCCTGTTGATGCTATGGGGCGGCCTATTGATCCTAAAGATGTCGAGACGCTGAAGGTCTGGCAAGAGGAAGGTATTGATCGTTTCCTTAAGAAATGAGATGTGGTTCATGGTAGGAGGTGAGTATGCCTGTCGATCCGAGTGTTAAGAAGAATTGGGAAAAGCTTCAAGAAAAATACAACTATCCGGTAGATGCTTTGGGGCGCCCGATCGATCCCAAGGACCAGGAGACTCTCAGTATCTGGTATGAAGAGGGGCTTGACAGCTTCATGAAGAAGTGACCCCGAATGTAACGATAGTGAGTATACGAGGTTTATTGGTAAATACGGGCTTCAGGTGATATGCAAAGCCAGCTTTCAGTATCTTAGAAAACGTCCGCCGCATATCGCCTGACAGCCCCGTAAAGCAGTGCAAGGTTTAATCGCGTGAAATCCGGAAAGAAGACTTTGACAACCAGGTATCTTCTTGCCGGATTGGTGGAATCTGATCAAGTGGATTTCACATGAGTTTTCCGGATAGTTTCTTCAAGACCCTATTCGGAAACACTTAAAGGGGTATTCGACGTTTATGTCCCGAATATTAGTTGTTGAAGATAGCCCCACTGTGCTTTATACGGTCAGCCGGATGCTCACAGAGGGAGGCTATCAGGTCATGACCGCCAAGGATGGCGAAGAGGCTATGTCTCTGGCCATCAACGAGCGCCCCAGTTTGGTGCTTCTGGATGTTATCCTGCCAAAGCTGAACGGTTACCAGGTATGCCGGCGCATGAAATCGACACCGGCGACGGCACAGATCCCGGTGATCATGATCACCAGTAAAACCAAGGATAACGATCGGTTTTGGGGGCTTGAGCAAGGCGCCGACGACTATGTCACCAAACCTTTTGATGTGCGACAGCTGTTAGATGTTGTCAATCGCTTTGTGCCTCAGGCAAGGTAAAACCAATGACGAATAAGAGCGGAGGCAAGCGCAAGCGTAAGCCTTCTCAACCAGCTGAGAATATTCCATCCGGTGAACCGTTGGATGAATCTGTTCAGGCTGTACCACTGGAAAAGAACGGGGACGGCCCGGATGCTCCGATGGTTAACCTGGATGCTTTTTTAGCGGAGATCAGTACCAGGCTGGTCACGGCAGGGAGTATCACTCTGCCGGAGCAGCAGCCTGCGCCGCTTCCCCAGGAGCGTATGCAGATCATCATTTTTGCGATGGGGTCTACTCACTACGCCGTAGAGGTAGATCGCATTGGCGAAGTGGTACGCTCACCTGAGCTTACACCTGTTCCAGGACTGCCGGATTGGGTGCTCGGTGTGGCTAACCTACATGGTGATATTATCTCGGCGGTAGATCTATCGCTTTTCCTGGGTATCAGTGATCACGTAACTGATCAGACTGCTTATATGATTGTAGCTCAGGCCGGTGATCAACGGATTGGCCTGGTCGTGGATGATGTCGATATCATCTATACCTTCCCGGCCGAGCAGGTTGTTTCTCCCCCATTCAAGATAGCACCTGAGCTGGTGCCTTACTTGCGCGGGGCTGTCGAGCGCCGGAATGATTTTATTCGTTTTCTTGACTGCGAGCGTTTGCTGCTCGGGCCGCAGATGCAGAAGTTTGGATAGGAGAGTAAGAAACCATGCAACAACTATTTCGTGGATTCAATGACTGGCCCCTGGGCGTCAAATTAGTCGGGGCCTTTGTGCTTCTGAGTGTGGCGGCGATCGCTGCCACAACGCTGATTTCGGTGCTGGTGGCTGTCAACCAACTGGATAGTCAGTTGCGCACCTCCCTAACAGAAATTGCTGCCAGTGACGGTGAGATTGCGGGAAGCCTGCTGTCAGAGCAGATTACACTGATCGAGGCGAGTTTGTCGATAGACCCCGATATCATTAGTGCTGTTCAGCTTGCAAACGAAGGGTATCTAGAGGACGAGCAGGATGTACAGGCACAGCTATTGGCCCTGGATGAGCAGTGGGTGAATGCTCCCCCAGAGGGGAGTATCTTTCTCTCGCGGATTTTAGACAACAAAGTAGCAGAGCACCTACACGACTATCAGGCTCAGGTGCCGGAACAAGTAGAAGTGTTTGCAACTGATCGCTATGGAGCACTTGTGGCCGCCAGTAACCGTACGAGTGACTATTACCAAGCGGATGAAGAGTGGTGGCAAAGAGGGTGGAACAGTGGCCAGGGGGCTGTGGTCATCACTGAGCCGGAATTAGATGCAAGCACAGACACCATGTCATTGAGCCTGATTGTTCCCATTATTGACAGTCAGAGTGAAGAGGTAATTGGTCTGATCAAGGCCGTCTATGACTTGCGTCACATTCAGAACAGGCTGACCGATATTACATTGGGCCAGACAGGTCACCTGAACCTATTGACATCAGCGGGGATTGTTGTTGTTGGACAGGAGGAAAATATTGGGCAGCCTTCTGAAGAGCATCTCTTGCAGGGTGGGGTCATCTTTTCTGGCCGTGGTTTTGTGCCGAGCGTTCAAAGTGTTGACGGCAACGCATATGTGATGGCCTATGTACCGATGACTTCGGGAGGTAGATCTCCAGAGATCGATAACCTGGGCTGGGTTACTTTAGTGCTGCAGGAACGTTCTGAGGCTTATGCATCGGTGGAGCAGACACGTTTAATCGGTGTATTGGGCGGTATTATGGCCGCTCTAGTGGGATCTCTTCTTGTATTTGTGCTATCACGCATATTGGTGACCCGGCAGGTATCTGAAATTCAGAGAGTATTCCGGACTGCTGCAGTTGGTAACTTTGACGCACGTGCCAGAATATTCACCGGGGATGAAATCGGCCGGACTGCAGAGGGCGTCAACGCCATGTTGGCGCAGCTATCCTCCCTCATCGAATCTTCGGAAGCTGAGCGTTCCGGCTTCATGGAAAGCTTTGCAGGTGCAGTCGCCCTGGCCGACATGGAGGAAAACATTACCTATCTGAACCTCGCAGGCGCGCAGATGTTGGGACACGAAGATCCCAGCGAGATCGCCGGTGTGAAGCGCATCCCCGACTTCCTGCTGCCTGAAGATTACCAGGCTATGGTAGAGGTAGGTATCCCCACTGCTCTAGAAAAAGAGAGCTGGACCGGTGAATCCAGGCTGCTGAGGGCAGATGGCTCTATCGTCCCAGTCGAGCAGATCATCTTTCCCATCCGCGACGAGCAAGGTAGGCCACGTAACCTGGGCGTTCTCATGACCGATATTACTGAGCGCAAGCAGGCCGAAGCCAACCTGACTGAGGCTCTGGCCGCGGCCAAGATGACCTACGTCAGGGCTGATATACTCGAACAGGTGCTCCATTTCGACGAGAACTTCTACTCGATCTTCGGTGAGCTGCCTGGTCAAGAAAACCGGAATGCCATGGCCATTGAAACATTTGCTCAGCATCACGTACACCCTGATTCAATGCAAGATTTCGAGGCTTTCCAACAAGGTTTTGCTGTAGCTATTGAGACCGAGGATCCGGACTATACCAGCCAGACTGTTCTCCGTATCGTTCGGGCTAACGGAGAAGAAGGCATCGTCATAGGCAATGCCAGGAATTTGAAAGATGCCGCAGGGATTACACTCAGTTTCGCTCTTACCTTCCAGGACATCACTGAAGCTCGGGTGGCAGAAGCACAACTCGCAGCGCAGAATGAGGCGCTTGGTAATGCTCTCGAAGAGCTGCGTAAGCTAATCACCAACGTGGACTTTGCTGCCAGGCAGTTAGCGAGCGCGTCCGAATCTATCGTGGAAGTCCTCTCGCTCTTATCCGGGCAGGCCATGACGTCGGCGGAGCTGGCTGAGCAAGCTGCATCGACTGCTCAAGAAGGTGACCAGGCTGTTAACGATACCATATCGGCTATGGGCCGCATCCGTGAGTCAGCCCAGGAAACAACGCGGCGGATCAAGCGCCTGGGCGAGGCATCCCAGGAGATTGGCGAGGTCGTCCGCTTGATTGACGAGATCGCCGACCGCGTGACGGTGCTGGCTCTCAATGCTTCCATCCAGGCTGCTGCGGCCGGTGAAGCAGGCCGCGGCTTCGCCGTTGTCGCTGAGGAAGTGCAGCGTCTGGCTGAGCGGGCGACTAACGCCACCCGCCAAATCGAGAACATGGTCAAGAGTATTCAGGGCGAGATCAATGAGGCCATGGTCGGTGTTGAGGAAACCACCCACGAGGTAGTAGGTGGTTCGCAGCTGGCGCAAAGTGCTGGTGAGCGTATCGCCGACCTCAATCGTGCGATTGGGGAGCTCTCAGGTCTGGTCCAACACGTGGCTGACACGACCTCCCAGCAAACCACCGAATCGCTGGCCGTGCTGGCAGCCCTGGCAGCCGACCTGCAATCCTCTGTGGCGGCCCTGGATGTCCCGGCCGAGACAAGCGCGATGAGTGACAATGGGGGCGGCAGAGTGTCGGTTCCCACATTAGCTCAGGAATAACGCCGGTTCCTGGGGGGCAGATTCTTGCCCCCCAGATTACTGCCGGCCGCCAGCTGTAATGCCATATGCTAACTGCTGAGCACTTATGCGCACATCTACTTAATCTCAACAGGTTGACTTATGAGTACCGTTTCATCTGACCTCATGACAGGGTTTATCATCGAAGCACAAGGATATGTTATCTCGCTGCGACAATCTCTGGAGAAGAAATCCGATCCGGAAACAATGCAAGAGATGCACCAACAAATGGCCATCTTGAGCGGCGCTGCGGAGATGCTTGAGCTTGGTGAGATAACGGAATTGATTGGCCCTACGCAAGATATGCTTAAGGAATACATCGATGCCGGCCGGAAGTTAACGCGCAAAGACAGCAATAAGCTTAAGGCAGCCGTCGATCAGCTTGATGATTTCTTACAGTCACTGACCCATGGAGATAATCGGCCTCGGGAGGCTGTACCCGCCGCATCCTTCCAACCGCTCCCCGATCTCCCCGCCGATCTTCTGGAGATATTCAATCTCGAAGCCAGTGAGCATAGCCAGGCTATCCAGGCTAACCTTGAAATCCTGACCAGGAATCCCGGCGATCAGGCTTTGTTGAGTGAGCTGCGGCGAGTTACCCATACTCTGAAAGGCGCATCAGCTTCGATTGGCTTTGAAGTCATAGCCCGTCTTGCACACCTGATGGAAGATCTGCTTGAGAGCTATCTGGAAAGCGGTGGCAAATTGCCCCCTGAAGCTGTTAAGTTGTTATTTGATACAGCAGATGCGCTGGAAGACCTGATCGGGCAGGGGCAGAATGAAAGTCTGACAGCTGCCCTGGGGGATATCGATGCCCGCTACGCTGCGTTACTAGGCGAAGCCTATGTACCGCCTCAGGGGGAAGAAGAACCGGCTGTAATTCCGGAGACGGCCAAGCCATCGCAGCACCCGAAACCCGGCAGTGTGTTGCGCTTGCCTTTGACTACCGTCGATCAGCTCATCAACCGGGTAGGCGAAGTCGTCATCAATCGCTCCGTGCTGGAGCGGCACCTTGGCACCATGCGTGCTTTGCTTTCCGACCTGGATTACACAACCAAACGATTGGGGCGGGTAGCAGAGGATATCACTACCCAAATTGACATGTCGCCCATGTTTGGTCTGGTAAGTCGTGAGATACATGATGATCCATCCTTCGATCCTCTGGAAATGGATCGCTATTCACTGCTTTACCAGCACACGCGCGAGCTGGATGAGATCTCTGCCGATACAGGCGATCTGAATGACAAGCTGCACTTTCTGGCAGAAGATTTGGATGCATCACTCACCCGTGAGCGCCGTTTGACAACCGAGCTTCAGAATGGTCTCATGAACACACGGCTGGTGCCATTTCATGAGCTTGAGACCAGGCTGCGCCAGACAGTGCGTCGTACTGCGCACAACGTCAATAAAAAGGTCGAATTAGATCTGATTGGCTTTGACACTCAGGTTGATAAATCGGTGCTGGAGGCATTGGCCGACCCGCTTATGCATCTTCTGCGCAACGCGGTCGATCATGGCATCGAGGCGCCGGAGAAGCGTAAGGCAGCTCACAAGACGGAAACCGGGCTGATCACGCTGCGCGTCTCACGCGGGCGTGGGCGAGTTGTATTGAGCCTGTCCGATGACGGCGCGGGTATTGATATCGAGAAAATCCGCCGGCGCGCTGTCAGTCTGGGGCTGCTCGATGAAGATGAGGATCCTGGTGAAAAGCGATTATATGACTTCTTGTTTGAGGAGGGATTCTCACTGGCTGATGAAGTCACACAAACATCCGGGCGCGGGGTGGGATTGGATATCGTGCGTCATGCACTCAACCAATTGCAGGGGGCAATCAGGATTGACACGAAGACGGGGCTGGGGACAACCTTTTTGCTCTCTGTCCCGGTTACGCTTGCCATTACGCGGGCCTTGTTTATTCACAGCGCCGATCAGATCTTGGCCGTGCCCATAGAGCAGATTTCTTCTGTTGTGCATCTGCCTGCCGGCGTGATGGAAGAGATCAGCAATGAGGGCGTGATGCGTCATGGCGGGAAGACCCTGGCTACCTACAACTTGGGGACATTTGTGGGTGGGACGGAAGCCGGGAAATCTCCGCGTTATGGCTTGATCGTCGAAGCTGAAGATCACGAGACCGTTGTCTTAACCGATAGCCTGGTAGGTATCCAGGAGGCAGTGGTAAAGTCGCTGGGAACGCATTTACGGCGTGTGCATGGCATTTCCGGTGCTACCATCTCCGGTGACGGCCGGGTCATGCTCATTCTCGACCTGATCGAGCTTGTTGGGGTAGAGCACGCTGTCAGCCCAGAGGCAGCACTGCCCCGGCAGCCAAGTGTCGCATCGAAACAAACCAGTCTTCATGTATTGGTGGTCGATGACTCCCCCAGTGTTCGGCGCGTCGTGTCCTCCTTCTTGGAGCGTTCGGGTTGGCAGGCTACATCTGCGAAAGACGGACTCGATGCATTGGAGAAGCTGGTAACCGCGCGACCGGATGTCGCACTGGTGGATATCGAGATGCCGCGTATGAATGGTTACGAGCTTCTGACGCAGATGAAAGCCGATCCGGCATTGCAGGATATTCCGGTGGTCTTTCTCACCTCCCGCTCGGCAATCAAACATCGCAAGCGTGCCGAACAGCTTCTCGTCGACGGTTATCTGATCAAACCCTATCGTGAGGAGGAGCTCTTGGAGGAGCTCATGCGAGTGGCGCGAAGGTAACCTATGCTTGATTATCAATCCTCCTTTCAATATCTGCCCGTCGATGTCTCCGGTCAGGTGTTTGCTATTCCGATGTCAGAGGTGGCGGCTATTCGCCGCCTGAGCGATGAAGAGGAAGCTTCCTCCGCGTCCGGAGAATCGGCGCAGTCTACCATCCCGGCCATAGATTTGCGCTCATTGTTCTTTCCCACACCACCGGGTGATGTCGAAAAGGCAGCCTATGTGATCGTCATCTCGGTTTCTCAATTTGCCTGCGCGGCGCTGGTGGACGGGGTCAGACCTGCTCGCCGGGCAGAGATGACAGAGCAGTTTACCATGCCATCCTTGCTTTCCGGGGAACGTTATCCATTCAAAGGGATCATCCGGACACCCGAAGGTCTGCTGCTCATTATTGATACATACCGTTTGGCTGAAGCATTGCGCCGGGCAAGGCCTGAGTTGATCGTGGAGAAGGCTCATGGCTCACAGCGATAACGGGCGTGCAGGTGCAAGACTTCTGCAATTCAAGGTTCCCGGCCTTCCGGAGCTGGCCCTGGCAATCACCCTCCAGGAGGTCTTGGAGGTCACGGAATTAGGAGCCATCACAAGGGTTCCCTTTGCCCCTCCCTTTGTCACGGGCTTGGGCGAGTGGCGAGACATCATGGTGACAGTGGTTGATCTGGCGGATCTCCTCTGCAAAAACGCGCTGCAGCGTCCCTATCGTGCAGCCGGTGCGCATTATCTGATAGCAAAGGTGTCAGTAGACAACCGGCTCGACGCAATTGCCTGGTCGATTGTATCTGGGGCAGGCATGGTAAACGTTCCCACTGAGGTTCCCCAGGGTAATATATCCCACGAGCTGCTTCCACAGGGTGTCTATGCAACGGTTGCAATCTCTGACACTCCCCTAACTTTGCTCAACCTGGCAGGTATAGCTGAATATATAGCCCGCCCATAGGTGTCAACTTACATCCCTTTCGCTACGGCTACTGTCATTCCCGCGAAAGCGGGAATCCACTTGGTGCGCTTATGGATTCCCGTTTTCACGGGAATGACACGCAG
>JAFGMS010000177.1 GCA_016927375.1 Anaerolineae bacterium | reverse complement strand
GGGAATGACAGGCCACATAGGAGCCGTGTGTGCTGGGCAACAAGACAGGTGACGATTGGATAATTGCCTGGTCGTTGCAACAATCTGCTTTTCAATCGTCAATCATCAGACGACCTTTGGTCGTACAACCAGTCATCAATAATTCGACCACCGAAACATCAGGTTTAGAATGGCATTTGTATGCGTGTCAACATGATGTAAAACGCGATGGACATTATCAGCATGTAGACTGCTGCCGCAATAGCCCCTACGCCTAACAGGCGTTGCCATAACTCCTGTCGTCTCACTCCTCGCACCCCCAGCACGACGAACAATACTGCAGAGACAACCATATAGATGGCAATGACTAGAGGGGCAACAAGGCTATCACCTGCCTTGGCAAACCCCAATGTGGCAAAGGCCAGAGCCAGGATCAATATGCCAATGCTTAGGATAGTTGAGACTTTAATTTTCATGAGGTTACCTTTCTGTAAAGTTTGAGCATCCACACCCAGTATTATTGATGATAGACCAAATAGCCAATTGCCTTTTCCTCATTGCTGTTCATTACAACTTTCAGCTTGCGGCCTTCACACGATGATAGAATATCGAGCACCTTGACATAGGGGGCGAAATCTGCATCCTCTGGCAGCAGTTCTTGCAAACTGTTTTGAGTGTTAGAGAAGAAGCTTTCCTGGTAAACAGACTCTGGATCATCAGGGTACAGGGGCAAAGGATAGATGTTAGCTTCAACCAAATCTTGAAAGAAGTGTGTTCCGTAAGAGACCTCCGGTGTGATTCCGCCATCGGCGTAAGCAACCTCGATCAGCACACGGGTATTGTAAATATCAGCATATGTTACTTTGACGCCTAGTTGGATGTTCGATGTTCCCCAGCGGCCTGGCCCTATCAAGATAAAACATTCTTTTGCCAGAACCTGATTGAGGCGTCCGATTACCCGCCCCACTTCGATGCGTTTTTCGGGATCGGGAATAGAAGCATAAGCGTGAGGATCGACATAGACGATATATTCGATATCTTCCACTACACCATTCGGGACTTGCTGGCTGGCGGTGAATAGTATATCTTCTGCTGGTACGTTGGAGGGAATCTTGCCCGGTCGGCCGTTTCCTGTATGGCTCAAGGGGCGGCATTGTAGAAGTGCCAGGCGTACCTGTGGTTTGGGGTACATTGAGACCATCTCACCTGTGAACTCGACATCTACGGCATGCCCATATGCTTCTTCCAGAATCGTCAGAACATCATGCATAATGCTTACGAAATCACTACGTTCCACAAGTTGATCAAAAGTCACGATCATTTGTTGTGGATCAAGCGATAGAGGTCGGGAGATCATCGGGCGTACGAAGCCGTCTTGTTCCAGTGACATGATGGCTCCCAGCGACGGATAGTCCATATCCAGAATGTCAGAGATGTCCAGACTCTTGAATTCATTGTCCTCCAGGTCCAGCACGTCGATGCGATGTTGAGAATAATGGCGCAGCATCTTTGCACCATGTTCCGGGCGTAGGGTTGGGTGGCTGAGTGCGATCATGCGGGGATAGTCGCTTCCGACACGGTTAACTGCTCGGGTTCCCAGGCCGGTTACTAACCGAACCAAACCCTCTTCGGCACGGATGCGTTCGTTCCAACGATAAGGATTGTGGCTAAAAGCGACGCCGGCCAATGCTGGAAAGAAATATCGGCCGTAATGCTGTCCTTCAACCCGTTGGATCATTATCGCCATTCGCTCATCATAATCGGTCAGTTCCATTTTCTGGCGATAGATCAACACGGAGGGGCGGCTTACACTGGCATACACTTTGTTAATCGCCTCCATCAGTGCCGTCAGATTTTCCTCTGGGGTACCCTGATTAGGCAGGAAGAAACTATCGTATTTTCCTGCGAAGGATCTCTCGAAGCTGTCTTCCAGTAGGCTGGAGGAACGCACGATTAGCGGGGATTCTCCCACTTTATCCAATATGCCGGCCAGCGCATCTTTTACATAATCTGGCAGTTGGCCCTGCATGTACGCCTCATAGGTTTGGGGATAGTCGGCGATCATCTGTTCCGGCTCTTTGTATTTTTGGTTCATGAAGCGAAACAAGTCGTTGTTGGATTGATACTCGTAGAATACGTCGGCGCCAATGAAAAAGGACTCTGGCATGGTTATGACTTCGCTGGGGTTCAGTCCTTTCTCAAGAAGCTTACGTTCCAGGATCTTATAGGCCAGATACATTCCGGCTGCTTTGCCGCCGATCTTGCCGCGACCAGTGCGGTGCGCACGAATGGCTTTCAGATTAGCAATGCTCAGCTCCTCGCGGGCGACTCGCACAAATGCAAGTTGATCAGAGATCATGGCCTTGATCAACACGGCCTTGATCTCTCGCAAGTGGTGCTGTACATGGACACGTTTCCCAACGGGATAGCTCTCGTAGGCCTCTCCTTGTGCAAAGAGCAGATCCCAAGGGGCCAACTCAGGGTTAAACGAGAGAATGATCTCTTGTTCGGGAGCCCGCTGGGCAATAACTTCCTGCACGATGTCCTTGAATAAGTCATGAGGAAGGTTGTAGGCAAAGTAAAAATCGGTCAGGTTGTCACGAATGTGATTGGTTCGTTCCTGCCACATATCGAGAGTCTCTTGGGTAAGCGGATCAGTGATTCCTTCCCTTAGCTGAGACTCGATTGCCTTGGTATGAATCTCCTGCTCAAAAAGCTGAGGGCTGACTATACCTCGTCTGAAAATTTCCTCGCGCATTCGCTGTCGGATCAGCTTGCTGAGGACAGGGTACTGGCTAAGCTCCAGATAGAGCTGGAGCACCTTGGGCATTCCCTGTAAATCGAACATCACAATAGTATTCACCTCCAAGAATTATATTGTTCATTCTACCACCGTCGACGCGATTATGGGACGCCACTAAACAGTTCCGCTTGTGGGCAGTGGACAGCCTGGGGCAATCGACTCATATTGCTGATGAAACTCTTAGTCCGTTTTTTACGTATCGGATAATGTGACAGTCTATAGCAGCATCTCGAGAATCCGTGACAGATAAATCAGGAGAGGTGTGAAAATGAGTACAGATCTCCCCCCTAATGAACGCCCACAAGGTAAGGATATCCAGCCCAACAACAATTTGTTGATGGGTATAGTCGTTATTGCGCTTGGTGGGTTCTTTTTGCTCAAGAATTTTGGGCTTGTGCACTGGGATTTTAACTGGTGGGCGTTCTTCCTGCTTATTCCCGCTGGAGGGATATTGATGAATGTCTGGCAGGAGTACCAACGCAACGGAGGTCAGCTTAACCGTGAGCTGCGTAGTAAACTTGTAGGCGGTGCGGGTATTCTGTTAGTGGCGTTCATGTTCTTGACAGGCCTGGATTGGGAGCGTTACTGGCCACTGTTTTTGATTCTTGGAGGTGTGGCTATCCTTCTAACCACGACAGGCTCATCAGAGGGCGGTGTGTAGTGTAACCAGTACAAGCTGTGTTTATTGTTACTCCCTTGAAAATAGCAACGAGCAATGAGGCACGAGCAACGAGTTAAAAGCTTTGCGCTTTGTATGTGCCTACTGCTATCACAAGTCTCAACATAACCGGCCTTCGCCAATTCTGTCATTCCCGCGAAAGCGGGAATCCATACGCCACAATCACTTACAAGCCGTTGCCATTTTCATCCCCGTTGGTGAGCTTTTGCTCATAGACCACTCCTCACCAGGGCACGGTCGATCCGTGCTCTGATGATCTTCCTCAGTCGGCCATGAGGCTCAACGCTTGACAGACAATGCTACAATGATGTACGGGTGATGTTGTTCTTTGCTGTCTATCACCTACAAGAAATCAGGGAAACCAGTCATGCGGTAGTGCCCCATAGCAAAGATAGGAAAATGGAATCAGGTTTTTTGTCTTTGCCTCAGGCCTGGCATTCAGCATTACTTTCGGGGGGAGCCATTATGAATCTACAACTCGACCAGCGTATTGCGTTGATTACTGGCGCAAGCCAGGGGTTAGGTTATGCCACTGCCCTACAACTCTCGCGTGAAGGCGCGCTGGTGGCAATCTGCTCGCGCGAGCAGGCACATGTCAGTGCCGCAGCAGATGCTATTCACGGCGAGACGAGACGGCCAGTACTGGGTGTAGCTGCTGATGTCAGCAACCCTGCTGACATTGAACGCCTCGTCGAACGAGTTGTTGAGGAATATGGCGGTTTGGATATCCTGGTTACCAACTCTGGCGGGCCGCCCAGCACCTCCTTTGAAGAAACTACTGATGAGATGTGGCAGCAGTCTATCGATCTCCTGCTGATGAGCGTCGTACGGCTGGTGCGAGCTACGCTTTCTCATCTGCGCCAGTCCGATGTGCCTTGTGTTCTGACAGTCACATCGCTTGCAGTCAAACAACCGATCCCCAACCTGATCCTGAGTAACAGTGTCCGCATGGCAGTTGTTGGGATGACCAAGACGTTGGCTCTGGAGTTGGGAGAAGAGGGTATTCGCTTCAATAGTATTCTGCCAGGCTGGACGGTCACCGAACGGGTCCATGATCTGATGGAAGCTCGGGCTCAGCGCAACGGGACAACTATCGAGGAGGAGATCGGTAAACAGGCCGCGGCCGGCCCATTTGGGCGTATGGCAACGCCAAAAGAATTCGCCAATGTGGCGACCTTTCTCTGTTCCCCATTGGCTTCTTACCTGAATGGCCTGATGTTGTCTGTAGACGGAGGATCCTACAAGGGTACCTTTTAGGGGGTCATTATACCTCTTCGTGTTTCGGACCTGTGTCTGGCGGGGGCTTGTCCAAGCGTCGTCCAAGCATCCTCCTTCCATCCTCCTTGATTGACGTATATTTCACACGTCAACTTGAAGGCAGCGTCCCGGTTTACCTTCATTTTCCCAGCCTCATCGATGCGTCTGACCTGCGATGCTCCTGGCCCGGCCAATTATAGGTTAGCTCTCCTACTGAGCGCTCGCGGTGTGCAGCTTTCGCGGAAGACCGTCCCCAAATGGGAACGCGCAAGCACCTGGTGCCCTGGTTGACAATCGCCCGCTCGATGCCCTGGCCGATACCCCATGCTGGGACGCCGAGCAGTCGATGGAGGCAGTGGCGGTCCGGCAGTTGCTGTCGGAAGTTGGACAGAGTGATGCGGACCGACCTCACCTGTTTTGATAGGGAGCACAGCGCTACTTGAACTGATATCAAGGTGGCTCAGTTGAAAGGAGCAGGGAGGAAAGCAGGTGGGGTGCTATCGGAGTAGGGGGACGGGGCCTGTGGGGTGATATCGGGGGGGATATCAGAAGTTCGCTGTTAGCATCATCCTTCCGCCTGTCTCCTGTAGCGGGTGTGCCTCTTTGATCTGATAACGTTCATCCTGGGCTTCATTGTCAAAAGCTGAGGCACAGAGAAGATACCCCAGCCCCTTCATGCATGCTCGACCCCGTCACTCCCATTTCTCCGAATTCCCCAAACTTCCTAAAATGGTGTGGAAGAACCCAGTCTGGTCATGCTGAGACATTCCACAAAATCAGCCAGTAATCCTAATGGTATGACTACTAAACAGGAGCATAGCTTTGGAATACGGTTAGCTGATGCCCGGTGACCGCTTGGTACTTGGTTTTGGCGCTGTGATGGCATCCTTATGAGCTGAGTTAAGTGACTTTGAATGGTTGTGGGATCACGGTTATTTTCGCATATTTCCCTAAAGAGGTATATTTCGCTCATTCTGCGCTCAAAACGCATTCCCAACAAGTTCATTTCTCGATTTGTTATGGGCCATCCTGTAGGCTTGGGGAATCCGAAATATATCTTGCAAATAGTCCGTAATCTACTTTTGCCTATGATTCTATCGAATGGGGAATTTTCAAGGGAGAGAAAAATGTCATTAGCGAAAGCCAATGTTGCTGCTGGCACTCCTTCCGTGTTGGCACCAACTGCACGTCCGGAGCGGATTGAGGTTATCGATATTCTACGCGGATTTGCCATATTCGGAATCTTACTGGTTAACATGGAGACCCTCGGTGCGCCAATCTACGAATTTGTTGAGCCTGCAACACGGTGGCCAAGTCTGGTTGATCAGATAGCCACCTTTGCTATCCGTTTCTTCGCCGAGAACAAGTTCTACTCGCTCTTTTCTTTATTGTTTGGATTGGGCCTGACGATCCAGATGAAACGCACGGAAGAACGAGGTATTCGCTTTGTTCCTCTTTATATCCGGCGGCTGCTGGTTTTGCTGGTATTTGGGTTGCTTCATGCCTATTTGTTCTGGGTGGGGGATATCCTGACCATTTATGGCTTGTTGGGTTTCCTGTTACTTCTGTTCCGTAAAGCCAAGCCTAAAACGCTGTTGATCTGGAGCGTAATCGTATTATTGATCCCCCGCTTGCTCTACATTGGCTCAGCCGGTCTGATCACTCTTGCAAATAACTCACCTGAGAGCGCCGAGATCATTGCTGAGCAATTTGCACAACAACACGCCTCGTACTCGGCTACTTCGATACAAGCCACACAGGTCTATTCACAGGGTACTTTTATAGAACAAACGGCACAGCGTGTACAGGATAATCTGGCTATGTATACAATGATGCCGTTTTTCATGCCCGGCATCTTTGCAATGCTCTTGTTAGGACTGTACGTTGGGAAGCGTGGCATTTTACAGGATATACCAGGCCATCTGGAGTTGATCCGTAGAGTGATGATTTGGGGATTGGTGCTGGGTATCATTGGCAACCTGATCAGTGTTGTGGCCGGGGAGTTCTCCTCGCGCATAGAGCCTTCGTGGATCGGAGCGCTCTCCGATATTGGAACCGGTGTCGGGGCGCCCGCGTTGTGTCTGTTTTATGCTGCGGCCATAATTCTGTTGGTTCAGAACCCGATCTGGTTGAGGCGGTTGCGTCCTTTGGCTGCTGTTGGCCGCCTGTCGCTCAGCAACTACTTATTCCAGACAGCTGTCTGTACTACCATTTTTTACAGTTATGGGCTGGGTTTGTATGGGAAAATCGGCCCCGCGCTCGGCGCCGTCCTGGCTGTAGTGATTTATCTTGTCCAGATACCGCTTAGTGTGTTGTGGGTACGTTATTTCCGGTTTGGACCGTTTGAATGGCTGTGGCGCTCGCTGACTTATGGTCATTGGCAGCCTATGCGCATCAGAACCGAGCGGGCTCTCTCCGGCAACTGAGGATTGAGGGAAAAAGGACGTTTTTCGTTCATATACTGCAAACGGGTGAGTTTTAGACTTTTTCTGAGCACACTTAAGCATGAAGAAAAGCCTAGTTTTTACCGTTTGCAGTATATCGCAGTTCATGGATCGGGTCATCGAATTTACGCGCAAAACGTTCGGAATTCCTCAAATATGCTGTCACACTTACAATAAGGGTGTTGTTCGTATGTGAATAATAGACTATCGGATGATTACACTTCACGTTTCACTCACTACTTGGTACTCACATACTCATAGGAGGTCGAGACGCCTGCCTGTTGATCGAGACCGTCTGGATGCAACGACATACGATCCTGCCTGGGAACAGGGTAAAGATGAGAGTCTGGATAAGCTGGGCATCGATCTGAGGCTGCCTGATTCGCGATAATGCCCAGAGCAGTTGGACATAAATTAAAGTGCATTTCAATGTCTGTTGATGTTTCTACACTCTCACTCAAAGACAATTTCGTGTACAATACCTCGTAGCGTCAACACCGGACATCGATATGATTAGGGGAGATTCTCTGTGGACGACGATTTTCTTCGTGCCAAAATGGTTGAACTGGTTTCCAGGTTGTTTGACCTTGCTGGTGAAACACATGCGCGCAGTCAGGGAGAGGTACCCGCTGCTGTATCTTATCGCTATTGGCAGGGTGTCTCATTTGGATTGGAGATGGCAGTCGGTGATGTCCTTACCCTCATCGAAGCACTGACTCAGAGTCACGAGTCTGTCAAGACCAAACTAGACAATCTGCATGCCGATTTGGTTGAGCTGGCATCCAGGCTTTCTCACCTGGCTGAAAGGGCGCTCCAGCGTGGCCGCGATGAGGATCCGATCGTCGCAACCCAAGATTATTGGCAAGGAGTTGCTTTCGGGCTAACGATTGCCATCGGCGAGGTGCTCAACCTGACGATTGAGACTGGCAGCAAAACGGTTTCATAAAATATAGGCTGCACAAGTGTGTAGAACAACAGGAAATGCTTGAGCGATCTTGTTGGGTGCAGCCTAATATTGTCAGTGACTTTATTGACAAAGCTGGAAAATTCGGTACATGAGCCCAAGATTCCTGTATTCCAGGCAAAATGATACAGCTATACTCCAAGCTTTGCATATCATGCTTTCATAGATTTTGCCAAAACTACCTGACATATTTTGGAGGCTTCATCTTGCTGCGAGGGCTCGTAAAGCATTAACAATGATGGTATACTTCCGTCAGTTGCCCCCATAGCTCAGCGGATAGAGCGCAGCCCTCCGGAGGCTGAAGCGCAGGTTCGAGTCCTGCTGGGGGCACCTAAAGCGACTCATCTCGAACTTCCATCGGTGGAGGTTGAGCAGTTCCTAACCATGCCGCATTTTCACCAACGCAACCGGCTGGAAGAGCTGCAAATCGACATTCAGATGGGGGCTAAAGATGAGCGTTTGTAACTGCTCAGCTCTCAGCTATTGGCTTTTAGCTGTTAGCTTTTGACTGTGAACTGTAAGCTTGGATTCAACTCCGAAGTGCAACGACAAGACGGTCAAAAGGGACAAGCTAAGTTAGGATAAGGTTCCCAGACCGTTCAGCGCTGCGTTGGTTGTGTTGATGAGGGGATTGCAGCCTGACGTGGTTCAAGCCGTGTGCCTGCTTTGCGTACTCGGTAGCGGACTTTCTCACTCCTTCTGTTAACCTCATTTCTCTCTCCGCGCTGTTGTTGGTCTTGTCCAGGTTCTGGTAGCTGAGGTAGACGATCATATGCTCGAGGTCGTCGCACCGGATGACATTGAGCGCTTTCTTCAACTCATGAACATCACCGAACTGATCGATGATTGCATCCCGTTGGGCACGTGCATCGTTCTTGTCTCGACTTTCACGGAAGAGAGCCAAAATGGGCAGTACTGTATAACTTGCTATTTGCAAATCTCCTTTTTATGCGGGTTTTCTCCCAGCTGCCTGTCTGACCTCAGATACGGTCACAACGATTTCCACCTGATCAGGCAGGGCGGTAATCCGCTCACGACCAATAACCACCTTCTTGGCCCCCGCTGTGGATAAGATGCTTTCCCCATTGAGAGTAACCTCTTCAATAATATAGCTGCCGTACGCCAGATGATTCGGGTTCTCGAAGGTAACTGTCAGTTTCTTGCCCGCAAACAGAGTGTGAACGATGGCTCTGCCATTGGGATCGAACTGCTCTGCCGTCAGTTTGGGCTCCAAGATAAGGTTGCCCAACTCGCCCTTGAGGCCATAGGCCTGTGTCAGCAGCGTCAGCAGATACCAGCTGGCTGAGCCGGTAAGATAAGGATAGACGCCACGTCCGCGGTCGGTGAAATACTCAGGGATACCGGGATACATGCGGCTGCGAGCGAAGTCCAGGCTCTGCCGGTAGATGCCTTGCAGCACCTTCCAGCCTTCCTCTGCCTTTCCGCACAGGTAAAGCGAATAGGCATACATGACAGGCATGTGGCTGAACATGGCACCGTTCTCTTTGTGCCCATAGGCAAAGCCAAAAGCCCGCCCCAGGTTGACAAGCAGTTCACCAAAATCGGTATTCAGCCGGTAGCCGCTCACACTTTCATCGTAGAGATAGCGTTGTGCAGCGCGGACAACCTCATCAACGCGCTCATCCGGGACGAAGCCGCTCATCAGCGGGAACACCTGCCCGGTGAGCGTCATACGCACGCCTCCAGGATGATCGCCCTCAACACGCCGGCCATCATCGTCGTAATAACCATTGAACCAGCTGAAGCCCTCGCTGTTGGTGATCCACTCATTCTCGCGGATGTGCTCCGCCAGCCAGAGGCCCTTGCGTGAAAGATCTCGCTCCAGGTCATCCGGTTTCACTCCAATCTTCTCACCACTGACTGTATGCTCTACCGTGCCGAAGTAGGTTTGCAGCAGCTTGCGTTTGTCAGTCACCGATTCGTAATCAACCGACGTCCCCAGGCTATCGAGTAGAGGCAGCAGCTCGGCTGCCAATGACACCTCTTGCACACCCTCGTCCCGCAGCAGTTGGCACAGCTCGCCCAACTTGAGCAGATTCCCGGCATACAGCGCTGAGAAGGCCACGCTCTCGCCACGCTCATCGGCCATATCGAGCGCGTCATTCCAGTCGGCGCCTTCCAGCAGTATGTTGTTATGCTCACCCACATTGAAGAAGGCGGTCAGGTGTTGGACGAGCAAATGCTCCAGTACTGTGCCCTGGTAAGCATCGCCTGCTTCCGTCTTGAGCTGTGTGCCCTGCTCTGGAGACCATAGAGGGTCTGTCCGGCGGCAGCGAGAGATATGGTGATCTTTGAAGTAGCTCTGCTCGCGCAGCAGAAACATCAGGTCTCCACTCTGATCAATGTACAGGCGCGTTGTCAGGAGCGGCCAGGCTCCATGATCCATCCATACGCGGGCGATCTCGTTGCGATCGGCCTTGAACTCACCCGGTTGAGAGCCAATGATGGTGGCATTAGAGCCATCGATGCGCACCCCGGCGAAATTACCGAGCAGCATCCCGCTCACGTCATCCCGCGCCATGATCAGCAGGGCCAGGATGTCTTGCCAGAGGTCGCGCCAGCCCCGCCCGCCGCGCCCGTAGTCGTGATAAGGCAAGAAGGAATTACCCATGATGCGGCGCAAGGTGGGTTGGAACGCCACCCACTGAAGCCAACCGTCCTGACGGGCATCGCCGGTCTCAAATTGCAGCGTAGAGATCTTCTCGATCCAGTAGGTCTTGGTCCGCTCCAGCGTATCGGCGAAATCTGCTTCTGAGCCATACCGATCAAGCAAATCTTCGGGACTGTCATCTTGGTCCAGAATAGCCAGGATGAGGATGTACGACCTCTCCTCGCCCGGAGCGAGCGTCACATCGGCAAAACGAATGCCGCCCAGCGCCTCATATCCATCGATGCTGTCTCCGGCTTTGGCCATCTCTCCAGAGGCGACTACCGCTTCAGGCCAGTCAAGCGTTCCCCCTTCGCCAATGAAGTCCTCGACGGTTGGGAAGAAGCCCACCGGCGCCGCCCTATCAGCTCCAACACCCAGAACGGCATAGGTGATGTGATTGACCGTGTGCCCGCGCTCATCGAATGAGAGCGTCGGGCGCACCAACACACCGTTGGGATGGCAGGTGGTTCGATGCAAAAGCGACGTCACATGCCGGTGATCGCGCAGGTTGTCGGCCGAGCGCCCAAAGATGGGAATAGCAGCAGTGGGCGTCAGCTGAAGCAGCTCCTCTCCGGTGTTGGCCAACGTGACCCGCATCAGCTCTACGTAATCATCGCCGGCGGGGACAAAACTGGTGATCTCCGCTTGCAGCCCATGCTCCGTGTTCTTGCGAGTGACCGCATGCCACAGGAACCCGGCCGTCAGAGTAACCTCATCGCCGCCGGACGACAGACGCTGCACGGTCTGAAGCGCACTGCCGCCTGCGGCCGACCAGACATGAATGCCATCGATGCGCACCCAGAAGTTGCGTGCCGAGCGGGTATTATGCAAATCGTCGATGGACGTGGGCAGCAGCAGGTAGGTATTGTGGTCGATCTTGGCATCGCCGTTGAGCGTGGGCGTGATCGAGGAAGCCATCCCGGCTTCGTTGGCCAGCGGGAAGTAGAGGTGACTGCTCCGATGCGGATCGGGCAGCCGGAAGGTGCCATGAGCGTCAATAAACTGCCAGCCGGTTATCGCCATACAGTCCTCATTCAAGATAGATGTCCAGGGCAGGAACACGCCCTTCGCGGATCATCGCAGCATAGGGTGGAGGGATAGTCTCGCCGAGCAGTGTGACAGTCTCATCATCCGGCAGGCGCAAGATCGCCCGCCCGGGAAGCATGCCGTCAGTGGTGTCTCGGCGTTCAGAATTGTAGTAGGTCACGCTGCAGTTCCCCAAAAAACGGAAAGACAGCCTGCCGCGGTCGTCGAAGAGCCAACCGGGGAGCACCGGCCGCAGCGCGAGGCGAAGCTCACCATTCTGTAAGCAGAACGGCCTGGCTCCAACCATCATCACCTGCCAGATATTCAGAAATTCGGCCGTGGCGCCGCTCAACCGGGCGACGAAGCCGGCACCGTGCAGATTAGCATCTGGATGTGCGCTGGAGACGATGAACGATGAATTCTCGAGCGGGCTGCGACCATAGACTGCCGCATCCATGAAAGGTACCAGGGTGGTCTTCAGGGCATCGAAAAACTGGTCGTACAGGCCCGCCTTGAGCACTTCGAGCAGGTATTTGTAAGCCATGTGCAGCCAGACTGACTCGTTCTCCAGCCAGCCAGGAGGGAAAGCCCGCATCCGGCCAATCGTATGTGGCTGGTCGCCCAGCGATGCGTTCAGCTTGAGCATGTGAAGCTTGGGATCGTAAAGGTCGCTGGCCATCACCTTTTGGTGCAGCGACAGCGCCTCCTCCTTGCTCCCCAATACTTTCATGCAACGGACAGCCCCCTCGAGGAACAACGGTAGAATGGTAGGCTCGTCAAACTCCCTGACATGGATGACAGCGCGTCCCTGTGCATCGACATCGTCCAGTACATCGAAGGCACTGACCCGATAAGTGAGATAGGTGGGGGGCAGGCCACCGTTCATGTCGACTGCCCGGCGTGCACCATCATGAACGGCCGCTCGCATGCGCTCCAGGTCATCAAGCAGGGAGCCGGCAGATACATCAATGGCCGCGCCGTCGAAGCCCAATCTGGTCGATTCACGGTAAGCCTCGCGAGCCGCTGCAGTAGCATCCCAGCGGGCAAAGCGATCCTCATGGTCGATGTGAGCCAGCGCCTCCTGGAGCAAAGTCTGGCCCTCAACCGGCAGTGACACATCCCGCTTCTCACTTTTGAGTGCTTCGAGCAAGAAATCGATGAGCCGCAGCAGCTCGAACGTCTCGGGCATCGATGAGCCAAACAGGCTCGGCAGGCCATTCATGGCATCGCACCAGCCAGGCCGGCCGGCCTCCATCTCGATGCCCATGCCCAATGGGTCAAGCGTGGCAAACTTGAGCGCGGCCAGCAGCACCAGCTTGGAGAACAGAGGCAGGCGGAAAACCTCACCACAGCCGTGCTGTGTCCGTACCCACCTGGGCTGCTCAGCGCGGCTGGCGATCAGAGCAGCCTTTTCCTCGTCTTCACTGATGGCATTCAGCTGACGCGGCTCGCCGCCGGCAAGAACATATTTGCAGCTGCGCGGCTGAATGGTCGACGCGCTGTCGTAAAAGGGCAGTGGCTCCGAATCGAACAGGAGTGCAGCCTTCCGTTCAGGGTAGACCGCCAGATAGCTCTCAATCAGGTCCAGGTTGTACGTCCAGTGGTCGACCCAGTAGACCTCGCCAGGGTCAGCCTCAATGCTCTGCTGGCACATGCCAAGTACCAAATCGAGGAAAGCCTGTTCATCCATCCGCAGCCCACTCTGGCCCGCAATCTTGAGCAGCCTACCAGGTGTAAACGGCTCGCTGAGAAGCTCGGTGAGCCCATCCGGTTGCTCGACCTGTGCGAGGACCTCCGGCAGCTTTTCAACGGGCAGGCTGAAGGTCGTGCCCTTGACGACGAGCGGGTTGTGCCCATCAGCTTGCAGCAGACTCGTAAACAAGCGTATGTTGAACTCGCCGGCCCGCGGCTCGAAGAATACATCACTGCGGCGGTTCTGGTTGATGTCCCGGTAGCTGCCGTTGCCCTGGGAATAGGGCTCGGCAGCCAGGAAGAAGTGGTTGTAGTCACGCTCCATATCGCCGTGTTTGCGCGAATAGACATGGTAGATATGCCTGCCGCCAAGCACAACCGGCCAGCCGCCACGCATGATGTTATCGAGGAAGGTCTGGCGGCAGTAAGCATCGAAGGTTGGGATGGCTGACTGCGTGGCAATTGGCTCAGTTAAATCGGCGATCAGGGCACGCCCCTGGCTGCGCCTGGCATCGATATAGCCGGGTGTCAGGAACGTGCTGACCTGCTGTGTCAGCAGGGATAGCTCTGCGGCGTAACCATACAGGCCAGTGATCGTCTGGGATGTCCCAGGAGCCAGCTCAAGTGCAGCGCCGAAGAAAGCGCACGGTGTGCGGGCTTCGATGTTCTGTTGGGCGCCGAAGACCGCATCCATCCCGCCCTCATAGAAAGGTCGTGCAGCAGCGAAGGCTGTGTCGAAGCCGAAGACGGCTGCCGGATCGGCAGCAGCCGGCAGCAGGTCACCATCCGCAAAAGCGAGTGCAAAGTTTCCACCCTGAATGGCATAGACCTCGGTCGTGTCGACAGCGGTGGCACGCAGCTTATAGAATGGGATGCCCTCCTCAATATTCACCACATCAGTCCAGGCTTCGATGGTACGGCCCATATGCTTGAGGAAGTTGTTGTCGACCCCAAAGGGCACTACCGCTGGCATACCGTCTAGGGCTTCAAGCACCAACGGCCGGCTGCCCGTGTTGTGGAAGGTCACCTGGCGAACCAGCCCAGCTAAGGGCTCTCCAGGCAGAGTGAAGTAGAGAACGTTGGCCTTGAGCCCCAGGCCCAGGTGAACCTCCTCGATCTCTACCTCGTTCATGCCCACAAACATCCGGCGGCTAAGCTCATCATCAGTATGGAGGGAGAACGGCTCATAATGCCAGACCTCGCCGTCTCGCTGACCTCTCAGGAAGGTGCGGAAACCGAGTGTCGATGTCAGCTGATAAGCCTTGTTGGCTGACATGTACTCCATGATGGGATGGTCTTTGCTCTCCACCCCAAAACTGGCGATAGCCTGACCTCGGTTGGTGTAGAAGACCCACATCGGGATCCCGGATAGCCCGGCAATGCCGGGCAAGAAGCTGGCGAACGGGCGCACTGAAGAGAAATCATTCAAGACAAAACGACCATAGCTATCGAATTGGTTGCTCATGGCTCTCTTCAGCCTATTGATCAAGTGATTGTGTGTTCGATGATTGTGCAATCATTCAATTGTCGGTTGTTTATTGCCCACCACATACTCTTGTATGCTTGAGTGTTTCTATCAGTGTTCTGCCCGTCATTCCCAGTGTACTACAAGAGGCATCGTGAGAAATACTCAGTAGGCCGCGAACACAAAGTCACCATGAAGTTTGCATCTCGTTCCGATGCTTATGGATTTTGACGAAAGATTCGGTAACCACAGATGTCAACTTAGGCTCACTACCATGTTTTTGATGAAGGCCTATGTCATCTCCGCTTTTACGGGAATGACAACCCTCGCATACGCGGAGGTGCCGTTGGTATTGAGGTAGAGTCCCTGGATTAAAAGGGGGCTACGCGGAATAGTGGGGAAAAAAGAGAGTTCGGGGAAGCACCTAATGGTTTTGAGAACCTTAGGGGCTGGGGCAGATCCCACTTTTCCGCGTTGAGCCCGTTATTTCACGGCATAGACTTTGTAGTTTTCATCGGTAGAGGCAGAATCAAATTCCGTAACAAGTATTGTTGATGCGTTGAAATCCGCGAACTCGCTGGTATCCCAAGAAAAGATTCTGTTATACGAGTAGTTCTTCTCGCCGTCTCTGGTTTGGTCAACATCATCATGCCCAAGGACGATCAACACAGGTTGACCGTAGTGCGACTTGATATCGCGAGCAGCCGCTAACAACTCGCCGAGAGAGAGACGATAATCCGCCGCGGTGGTAAAAGATATGGTTGTACCAAAACGATGCTCCCTCACAAGATAGAGCGGATTAGGGGCATAGTATGGTAGGGACTCTAGCAAGAAGTCTGGCTCGGGGATGATAATTGCATCTCGATAGGTCTCCGACTCTTTTAAGTACTCGCCGAATGCCTTGTTCGAGCTTCTTTCCAGGTTAATATCGGCCTGTGCGAGGACGCATGACACGAATATGTTCCACAGCATCAGGATCGTGATTGCAGCATAGAGACTCACATTGAACAGCCGGAGCTGGATTCTGGTCAGAGACTCCTTATCCAGTGCTTCAATGAAAACCCAGTAGAGAAACATAACAAAGACCAGAAACAATCCTTGATGCCAATAGTAACCTGTGTAGACAACGCGAAACAACATGCCAAAAGCGACCTGACTGCCCAGGGCAGCCAGAAAGAGGCTGAGGCGATGTAGCAAGCCAAACATAACAAGGTAAAGCAGCACTGTGTTCAACCAGGGTGGGAATATCGCTGGCACAATTTTAGAGAATGATTGTCCTGGCTGTAATGCAGCATCGAACAAGGAATATGCAAGCTTCTGTAGGCTAATGCCCTGGTGTGCAGAAGTCACAATTGTGCTCTCTCTTGGTAAGGCAAAGGCGATACTTAGCAAAACACCTGCGAAGACAATAGCCAGTGGGAGACAAAGCGAAAAGACCCGCGTCCGAAAAGCTGTCATTCGTTGTTCGACCAAGACATCCCATACCCAAACAGCCGTAATCAAACCCACGAGCATTATTGAATAAAGGTTAGTATTCGCCAGCAGCGCTAGAACAAAGGCCAGCCACAAGGGATGCTTTTCCCGATTTCGGTAAAGCGCCGCGCCAGCAAATAGCAGCAGCATACTGATACCGTAATTCCGAGCCATTACGGAGTACTCATAGAGAGGAAGTGTGAAAATGAACATACATTTGAGCCAGAATGGAAACGGTGAGAAAAACATGAATACAGCCACGGCAGCAAATGCAATGGTGATACTGATAACTGGCAATATGAGCGGTGTATCTACTATTGACTTACCAGCATAAAGAAGTAGATACCAGAGAATGGGATGGCCATCGTATTGGATCAAGTGGAACATATCCGGTAGTGAAGTGGCGGCGCGCACAAACGACAATGCCCGAACCTCATCACGCCAGAATTCATGCCTTGTGGCAGTGAAGATAACTACAGCGAGCCATATGCCAAGAACAAGACCTGCAAGGATGGCGGACTTTGCGTTAGCAAGCGGCCTTTCAGATCGAGATGCAGCCAAACATCGTTTCACAAAAGTCGATAGTCGTAGTGTTAGGTTGTTCATTGTCATCTCAGAAGAATGAGACTGGCTAGGTATCAGGTGGCTAACACAGGTTTAGCCGAGTGGTTTCCTACTGTATAGAGACTGCCGGTCAAAATCGATCATAAGAAGCCCATAAGCATCAACTTAAGCAAAGAGAACAGCTCGATCAAATAGCGAAAAACTCCTTGATCTCTTTCAAAAAGGATCATGATCTCTTTCTGAAAACTTCTCGATCTTTTTGAGAACATCCTGGTCTTTCTTTGGACTTGTTGGGTCTCTCATCGTTTACAGAGGTTGTGACGCCTAGCTGTGTAACTATCAAGTGGCGTGGAAATGATAGCTTTTGTTGCTCCATTATGCCCTTTTACCTGTTTCCCCTGTCCTTAAGTTGACACTTATGATAGCAATCCCATCTTTCAGCGTTCGCTGAGCACTTTGCCTGAAATCGTTCCCATGACCACAGGTGCCTCGCTTCGTGCTATGGTCCTTTTCAGGGAAAGCTACTACCGGACAGGCTGCGCACATTTCCCCGCTTTCTTATCCCACATACACTCTCGTCCCATCATAGCCCGTCTCCGGTCGACAGTAAAGCGCTTCGTAATCAGCAACCGGTGTTGTCCAACGCCAGATCCATCGTGCGGCATTAGGCGGCAGATTGACACAGCCGTGGCTGCGAGGCTGGCCGTAATCATTATGCCAGTAGCAGCCGTGGGTCGCTGCCCATTCCCCGGTGAAGTAGCACACAAACGGCACGCCAGGCAGATTGTAATTGTCGTCACTGGATGTGTCGGCATCGGAGGCAGCGCCACCAATCATCCGTGTCCCCGGCCGCTTATCGTGGATGTAGAAGCGGCCTGACGGCGTGGCGTGATCGGGCAGCCCACTGGCAATCAGGTGCGCGAAGACGGGGGTGTCGTCTTCGTAGGCGATCAACGTTTGTTGGTTGAGATCCACCTCAATGCGTTTATCACGCGGGTCGACGTTGGGCGAGAGCGGTGATAGCGCCTCTGGCGGGATGATGCGCAGGTGGGTGGCTCGCATGTAGTATGACATGTACAGCTCTTCAACCAAATACCAGGACTTGCCGTCTTTACCGGTCACTAGTTCGATGGCCTTGTAGATGCCACCATAGTACTGCCGCGAGACCAGCCGCTCCGGGTCGGCATCGGTGGTATCCCAGTAGGCATCCGTCCATGGGACAATGACCTCGGCCCACATGCCCTTGCCCAGATTGCGGCGTGGCACCTGGGGCAGGTTGTACCACATGGGTTGGACGAATGATGAGTACACATATCCCCTATCCGTCTCCAGCCACAAATCGTTGTGGTAGAAGACATGCTGGCCGGGGATGGCTTGGCGCACCCGCACGATGGTGTCCTTCTCTAGTTCGGCCACAACATCAGCATCGGTGGTTGGCTCAACGCGCCCGTTCATCGATGCGCCGCTGATGCGACCCAGCGGCTCGCCGTTCCAGTGCAACGGGAGTGGGGGAATATCAGCGCCTTGGGCGCGTGCATATCGGGCAGTGACCTGTTGCAGGGGCGTCAGCGCTAACCCAACAATGCCGATAGATTTGAGAATGGTGCGACGAGAAAGTGTCTGCATAGCTTCCTCTATAACACGGTGTCTTGATGAGGAAGTATACCGCAGTAATGGTGGGAGTAAAGGTACAAATAGCGTCAAGTACGGTACAGCTTATGAATAGCCCGAAAAGAGGTGAACCTACAGGTGAACAAGATGGGTTTCCTGCTAATACCCACTCAAATAGGCGCTTTCTCTGTATTCCTTGGGTGTCACTCCCGACCACTTCTTGAAAGCTCTCCTGAATACGCTTGGCTCAGAAAAACCCAACAGATAAGTGATCTGCTCTACCGTATAATCTTCGCGCAGGTATTTCTTGGCCAGCTGTTGGCGAATATCTTTAAGCAGCTGGCTAAAAACAACCCCCTCATCCGCAAGGCGATTTTGCAGGGTACGGACACTGACAGCCATCTCACGGGCAACTTTTTTGATGGATAGGGTTTCATCGTCCAGCCGCTCCAGAATGATTCTGATCACGGCCCGGGTTGTTTCGTCTTTGCACTCCATCTGGGCCAGGAAATCTTGAGCATATTGCTCGAAATGCTCCAGCAGGGCAGGATTGGCCATACGAATCGGGGTGTTGATAATACCCATGTCCAACATCAGGGAATTATCCTTCTGACCGAAACGCACGGGGCAGCGGAAAACCCGCTCATACTCGGCTCGCGATTCGGGTTCCGGGTAGATAAAGGTCACTTCGAGCGGGTTAATCGGGACGCCGGTGAGCGTCCGCATCATGCGCACACTGCTGGAAAAAGTGGACTCAAAGCAGTGGCGTGACATTCTCGGTGCGTAGGGCGGGGTGAAGAATATTGCCCTGATTTTGTTGAAGCGAAGCTCAACCCTGGCCTGAATCAGGTTGCCGATGATGCGCGAATAGCGGCCCGATTTCTCAAAGGCTTCGCCCAGCGTCTTGCAGTTCATCATCATGTAGCCGAGGATCGACCAGCTGCCCGCTTCGGCATACCCCCCCATATGCAAGCCAAAATAAGGGTCATTGACATAATGCGCCGCTTCGTCCTGGATAAGCAGGTAGGTTTCGATGGGGATGTAAGCATCGGGCGACTTGACGGATGCCGGATCGATATCCAGCGAGCACAGGAAAGTATCGACATCCACTTTGAGGGAGGTGAGATACAGAAACATCTGCGAGAGGACGGTAACGGAGACGACGATGGGGTCGGGGACAGTAGTCATACAGCAATGATAAACCGATTTTGCGCCAAAGGCCATACTTTTTGCAGCAAAGGTCATGGCGGCTTTGTCAGTTTGGCCTATGATTATAATGACTGGAAACATTTCGATTAAAAGGAGCAGCGAAAATGCCTGACAACGACCAGAATTGGAAAAGCCTCTACAAAATCGGCGGAATAGCAGCTTTGATTTTCTTTGCCTATACTCTGGCGACGCTCATCGTCGTGTTTGGAATCGGCACCCCACCCGAAAGCGTCGAGGAAGGCTTCAGAATGCTGGCGGATAATCGGCTAGCGGGTCTTCTGCGGCTGGATATCCTCACGATTTTCTTTGTGCCGCTTTATTACCCGATCTTCCTGGGCTTGTATGCCGCGCTTAAGAAAACCAATGGCGCAATCATCTTGCTTGCGACAGTATTGGCTCTTGCAGGTTTAACACTCTTTTTGACAAACCCTTCGACCTTCCCCTTCCTGGTGCTCAGCGACAAGTTCGCAGCGGCGACGAGCGAGGCGCAGAAAGCCCAGCTGTTGGCGGCCGGTGAGGCCATCCTGGCTTCGGATATGTGGCACAGCTCCAGCTCGGT
>JAFGMS010000176.1 GCA_016927375.1 Anaerolineae bacterium | reverse complement strand
TAATCTTGTTTGCAAACGAGTCTAGACTCGTTTGCAAACCTCTTTAGACTCGTTTGTGATCGTGTTTAGACTCGTTTCTGACCCTCCCTAGACTCGTTCGCGATCCTCAGCTGAAAGACTTGTGCTTTTCGCCAGAGCGCCTGCGACCCACTGCGGTCTACTGGTAGTTCACAGCGAGAAACAACGATGGTCTTGGGCAAGCAAAAATGAATTCCCACAAAAGCAGGAATGACAGGCCACATAGGAGCCGTGTGTGTTGGACAACAAGACAGGTAAGGACAGTCGTTCAAGCGTCACTGTAGCTGTCGTTCAATCGTCAATCACTCAATCAACCAATCACCAATAACTTGAGAAGCCCGTGTGCAATCACGGGCTTCTCTCTGCTTATTCGCGTGCGATCTTACTCGGTTTCAGCTTCAAAGAGCTCCTGGCGCACTTCTTCCAGACGCTCAAGAATCTTGTCGATGCTGCCTGGAGTGTCCCAGAATTCCATGAACCCATTCATTCCCTCGTCGGCCATTTCGGGGGTTGTGTCACGGTCATAGAACTGAGCTACATAGTCAGCACCCTGGATCATCTTGATACCCTGCTGCTGCTCTGCGGTGAATCCACTGGCATCAACACCCATGTGAACGGGGAGGCGACCGAGCTCATCGGCATAGTATTGCTGCACCTCAGCCGATCCGAAGAATGCTAGTAATGCCTTAGCTTCTTCTACATTCTGAGCGTTGGCAGCAATGAAGTATCCATCGGTAGGAGCATCTTCGCCGATCGGAACAGCAGGATCAATAATCGGGAACTGGAAGAAAGCAAGATCATCTTGCAGCTCCTCAGGGTAGCTGTCACGGATAAAACCACCCATCAGATACATTGCGGCATTACCATCAACCATAAATTGGATGGCTTCTTGCCAGGTATAAGCGGCAGGATTGTCGATGAAGTACCCATTCTCAATCAGGGGAGCCCAGTAGTCTGTAAAGACAGTCTTGACGCGCGGATCGGTATAGCTTTCTGTGCCCAACATCAGGTTGATGTGGAACTCAGGCCCATTAATACGCATGTTGATGTAATCAAACCATGCAGCGGCAGTCCAACGGTACTTCGTGCCAATCGTAAAAGGAGCTACGTCATTTGATTTGAGCGTTTCACAGACATCCAGGAGTTCCTCCCAGGTTTGTGGCTCTTCCAGGCCGTATTCCTCAAAGATGGATTTGCTGTAATAGATCCCCCACCAGTAATAGCTGGTGGGTAAGAAATATTGTTTTCCATCTACAGTCGCTAGGGCTTTGAATCCAGGCGGGAAGTCCTCATTCCAGCCTTCGTCTTCCCATACGTCGCTGATATCCATGATCTGACCCTTGTCGATGAAGAAGCGGGCCCGGTTACCGGCAAACCAGGTCAAGACATCTGGTGGGGTGGAAGCAGTCAGGTAAGCCCGTATGGCTTGCTTGAAATCTTCATGGGCGACAATGCTGTGTACGACATCAACGTCAGGGTTTTGTTCTTCGTACAGCGAGACCAGATATTCGTCCGCTGCACGAGGTTCCGGGTCGCCTTGCATAGAGTTGTAGATGACGATGTTCTTTTCGACATCAACTTCAACCGTTTCAATAATGGTCTCGCCTGCGACTTCTACTTCTTTTGTGACAACGATCGTTGCGGGCTCTGCTGTACAACCAGCCAGCAGAAGCAGCATCGTCACAAATGCCAGAAAGGCAAAGGTTTTCTGCTTCATTACACTTTCTCCTCATTTGGTAGTATTATCTGGCACAGGGCATGAGGTGTATTGTCTCTTTTCATCCATTGGCCTTGGTAGAGAGGACAAAAGCATCTCATGCTTTTTCCAAAACGGATTTCATTTTCCTTGTTTTTTCTCCTTTCTATATCTGACACTGCCTGGTAGAACTGCGCACAATAAGCTCCTCCGGCAACACTACATGGCGCGGCGGTGTTCTTACGTTCTCTATTGAGTGGATAAGCAGCTCAACTCCCTCACGCCCAATGTCGGGCAACATATTCCGGACTGTTGTCAGCGACGGCGTGAAATAAGACGCAAGAGGTATGTCATCAATACCAACTACCGATAGTTGCTCAGGAACAGCCACCCCCCTATCGTAGGCAGCCCTGAGCACACCCACTGCCATCCGGTCATTATGAGCAGAGATGGCAGTAATGGACTGATCTTTTTGCCAGAATTGGTTGAAAGCCTCGTAGCCGGAGTTTGCCGACCAATCACCTTCAATCACCAGGGATTGGTCAAAACCAATCCCCAATTCCTTCATAACGGCACGAAAACCACCCACGCGATCCCGTGCACTTTTTTCGGTTAACGGTCCGGATATCATCGCAATCCGGCGATGCCCCAGATCGACAAGATGCTGAGCCGCCAGCCTCGCAAGCGAAGCCTGGTCTTGATCGACTGAATTAACCTCGTGCCCCTTCTCAGGATCCCATCCGCCGATAAAAACAGTTGGCACGTTTTCGGGGACGAGGCTGTACCTGTTGTCGTTGTATGCATTGATGACAATCAATCCCTCTGATCTCTGGCTCCCAATGAACTCGTCAATAAGATCCTGAAAGGTTTCTTCATCCGGAGCAGACGAGGCAATTAGAATGTAACCGTGCAGCCGAGCTGTTCTTTCGGCCTCATCGAGAATGCACGCGAAAGTGTAATCTATCAGATTCGTTGAGATAAAGGATAGCGTTTTGGTATAACCTCGAGCCATTGAGCGTGCTATCGCGTTAGGACGATAGCCAAGTCTGGTTATAGCAGTCTCT
>JAFGMS010000175.1 GCA_016927375.1 Anaerolineae bacterium | reverse complement strand
CAGTCGAGAAGTGCAACGCAAAGTACTTTATACAGTTGGGAAGATTGCCTTAATCTGGCGATGAACTTATGCCCAACTGTACTAGCATGATGCTGCCTGGTCTTTCATATGGCAGATTGTCAAAACAGGAGATAGGTTAAGAACCGTTACTCTCTGTAGAAAAACTGATCACGCAAATATCTTCACCTTTACTGCAAACACCAACCTCCCGGCCGGCGTAGTACACCGGGAAAGCTTCCTCCCAAAAGCGCTCTTTGCCCCGGCGATCCAGGGCCTTGCCCACCTGTGTGCAATCGATGCCTTCCGGCGCCTTGGCGTCATTATCCTTCTTGCCCCAAACCGTCACACATTCTCCCTGCCCCAAAAACTCTAAGCCCCACTCGGTTCCTTTTACCGATCCTTTGCCGTCGCCGATCTGCAGCGATGCCAATGGTAAGCCGGCCGGTGATTGGTTCATGACAAAGAGACTTTCATCGCCGCGTTTGCCGAGCCACAGCGTATAGGTAACCGGCTCAGGCGTTGGCGTGAAAGGGATGGGCGTCAGAGACGGTGAGGGAGAAGGCAGGGCCTGCGCGGCAGCATCCACGGTACTTCCTGCTTCTTCTATGGGCTGTGCCTGGAGAGTTGGCGATGGGGCCGGTGTTGGCCAGGACACCTCCAGGCTTGTGGGCGTCTCTGACATGGCAGCCGCAATGAGTGGCTGCGAAGAAGCCTGTCCGGCGGAACGCAGTAAGAGCGCGCCACCGATGAGAAGCGCCAGCAAAACTGCGATGCTCAGCACCAGACCGCCGATCAGCAGCGGCGAGACGCGGCGCGGCCGGGGGGCAAATGCCTCATCCGGTATGAGCAGCTCGTTGTCGGAAACAGCAGCGGCAGGCAGCCCGGCAGCAGGCAGCGTGGGTACGGCATCCGGCTCGGAAGTGACCCGCTGCACGATTGTCGCGTGGGCAAGCGTGTGGGTGCTTGCTGTCTCAGCCTGGTGCAGCGCCTCTTCCAGGTCGCCGACCAGGTCCGCCCCTGATGCGTATCGATCTTCCGGCTCTTTGGCGATTGCTTTCAGGATAACTCTTTCGAGTGCAGGGCTGATCTCCGGACGAAGCATACTTGGGGATGGCGGCGGCTCACTCATATGCATCATCGCGATGTCGAGGGGGTCCGGTGCGTCGAAAGGGACTTGGCCCGTAAACATCTCGAAGAGAATGATGCCCAAAGCATAGAGGTCGCTTGTCGGGCACGCCCCGGCGGAAGAGATGGCCTGCTCGGGAGCAACGTAGTGAGGCGACCCGAATATCTCACCTTTTGTGCCGATCTCGGTCAGCAGCGCCAGGCCAAAGTCGCCCAACAGAACATCGCCCTGCCTGTTGAGGAGGATATTGGCGGGCTTGACATCTCGGTGGATCACCCCTTTGCTGTGCGCATAATCGAGCGCCGAGGCAGCTTCCCACATGATACGGACGGCCTGGTCCGGCTCGATGATCTGGGAATCCCGGTTATAGGTATCGAGGATGAAACGCAGATCGGCGCCCTCGACGAACTGCATGGCCATATATAAGAGCCCGTCCACCTCGCCATAGCGATAGAGCCGGACGATGTGAGAGTGTTCCAGACGGGCAACAGCCTGAGCCTCCCGCTGGAAGCGCATGATGTAATCGGAATCGGTGCGGAAAGGAGTATCGACTACCTTGAGGGCTACATGGCGCTCAAGCTTGACATCGATGGCCCGGTAGACGCGGGCCATGCCTCCCTGGCCGAGCAGCGCCTCCACACGATACTCGTCGAGCTGTCGCCCGATCAGGTCGTCAGTCATGGGATGTACACCTCGCACCGCCCGGCGGCAATCTCGCACCGGGCCACTTCTTGATTTTCCCACAGCACGCGGAAGCGGCTTATCCCGTCGCGCTGTAGCCAGAACAGCCACGGTGACGAAGCCACAGGCGTACGGCTCGCATTATAGCCGATGCACTCAGCCGGGCGCGACGTCGCGGGACCGCCGATGATCTCCAGTGCATCGCAGCGACCTTCGAACAATGTGGCATAGTAGGCTGCCCACAATGACCCTTCGAACCGGTATTCGGCGGGCTGCCCGTCGGCATCGTAGAGTGCTTCAAAGCTCACCCCGCTGATCGACAGCCGCCTATCGCCCGGGTTCCAGAGGTAGAAACCACCTTCATTATAGAGCAGAACCAGGCGATACCCATCCGGGTACAACACCGTCGGGGGCAGGTCGATGACCTCGGCCGGCTGTGTGGGCTGCTCCGCGGTCGGCTCGGCCGGGTTCTCTGACGGTGTAGTCTGCTGGGGCAGATGTTCGGTCGGCGTAGCTGTTGAGACATCGATAGGAACGGTTGCTGTCGGCTGCATGGGCAGCGTGGGAGTTTGAGCAGCGACGCGCTCATCCCCCGGGGCGAGCATTGGCCAAACATACAGGTAGGCCAGTATTCCTGCGCCGAGTAGAAAGACCAGGGCCGTGACCGCCGCCGCTCCAGGCAGCCACACGGGGACCTTCGATTTGGCTTTACGAGCCGGTGGATGTGGGCGAGACTGCACGGTCTGCCCCTGGACGGCCCTCTCCAGCGCCTGCATCAGCTGCCTGCCGCTTTGGAAGCGCTCGGCCGGCGACTTGCTGAGCGCCTTGAGCAGGACAAATTCCGTTTCAGCGTTCATCTGCGGGTTGATGCTGCGAGGGGATGGGGGAGGCATGGTGAGATGCTGGAGTGCCAGCGCGGACGGCGACGGATCGTCGAACGGCACGCGCCCGGTCAGCATTCTGTACAAGATAATCCCCAGTGAGTAGATGTCAGACTGAGGAACCGCATCAGCCGACCGGCGGGCCTGTTCCGGAGCTGTATAGTGCGGGCTGCCGATCACCTCACCGAGCGAGCCCTGCTCGACGTCCATGGCAATGCCGAAGTCGGTCAGGACTATCCGGCCGTCATTGGCGACCATGACGTTCGATGGCTTCACATCGCGGTGGATAACCCCGCGCTCGTGGGCATAGTCCAGCGCCCCGGCGATGGCCCAGCCAATGCGCAGCAGCTCAGGATAGGGTATCCCCTGACTCTGGGCAGCGTAGCGCTGCATGAGGGTATCGAGGTTCATGCCCTCGATGTACTCCATGACAAAGTAGTAGAGCCCCTCCTGATCGTCAGCGTAGTAGATCTGGACGATGTTCTCGTGTCGCCAGGCTGCAATGGCCTGCGCTTCCCGGACAAAGCGCTCTGCATAGGCCGGGTTGTTCCGGTAGCGCGCATCGATGACTTTGATGGCCACCGGCCGCTGGAGCCTGACATCCCAGCCGTAGTAGACCTGCGCCATCCCTCCACGGCCCAGCACCCGGTCGATGCGGAAGTTGGCCAGTTGGTAGCCGATCAATGGATCTTGGTTCATATGTCTCCCTTGAAAATAGTGCCGAGTAACGAGTGCCGAGCAATGAGTTAAAAGCTTTGTACTTTGTAAAGCCTCAACATAACCCGGCCTTCGCCAACTCTGTCATTCCCGCGGAAGCGGGAATCCATACGCCACAATCTGTCTGTAAGTTGCTGCTATTCGGAGTGCCAAGTCAAAAGCCATTTGTGCTGGTTACGAATATGTATCCGTAACCAACAAACTCCTTGAACATGATAAAGAGTTTGTTGGCTTAACGAGAAAGTTTGTTGGCCTAGTAAAAAAACGCAATGCCGCTAAAGTCGCCCTGTTGCCGATACCTATCCTGACGCTCGTAGGATTGGTTGTGATAACCGGCATATCTTGACAGGTAT
>JAFGMS010000174.1 GCA_016927375.1 Anaerolineae bacterium | reverse complement strand
TCTCATAGGATTCGGAGTAAATCCTCATAGGAGATCGAACCAATCCTTGTAGGCAACGGGCTCATTCCTTACTGCAAACCGAGAAGTTTCTTATAGGAAATCGGACAGGTCGAATTCTCGCCGGAAATAGATACAAGCTGATCTGCGACCGAGAAGTTTACGCTCAACTCAAATGAAACACACCCAAATCAAACCACGCCCACTAACAACCTTTGGATGCATCCAGCGGCTGAGGCAGTTTGCACCAAAAGATAGCCCAGGTTATACTCACGCCGCTCTGAATAGGAGCAAATACGACCGATAAGCCTTTCTCCGGCTTCTCCGGTGACCATACCAAGGGAGCGTTCAATGGCACTCACAAAAGAAGAAAAGCAAGAAATCAGGACAGAATATGGGTTGAGTGAGAACGATACCGGCTCAACTCAGGTGCAGGTCGCTATGCTGACCAAACGCATCAATCAGCTTGTTGATCACTTGAAGATACACAAGCATGATTATACTTCCCAACGTGGGCTGCTCAAGCTGGTCGGGCAGCGACGGCGGATGCTGGCTTATCTGCGACGCAACGAGCCTGACAATTACCAGGAGCTGATCCAAAGGCTTGGCCTGCGCCGGTAAGTTCGGCAATCGATTAGCATACCAACGAGTAGAGTGGGTGCATTTGCGTCTCCTCTACTCGTTGCATTATGATTAAGTGAACAGCCTCTGACCCACCCAAGGTGGCCGGCATGACATACATACCCCCTGGATAGGTGAACTGGCATAACATAGAAAACCCTGGAGGAGCAGGAATTGGAAAGTGACATCAAGGGAATAACCCATCGGCTGCCGGAATAGCACGTGGTGCAGGTGCTCTTGATACCAGTTTCCAGTCCCTGACCTCCGGGTAAACAATGATAATACATCGGAGGTAACAGAAAGGAATGAGCAACAAACACCAATTTAAGACGCATATCGGTGAGCACGAGATCACCATCGAAACAGGACACCTGGCCGGACAGGCCGGAGGCGCCGTTACCATCCGTGAGGGAGATACGTTGGTACTGGCAACTGCAACCATGTCCCAACACATTCGAGAGAGCATTGACTTCTTCCCTCTCAGCGTTGACTACGAGGAAAGACTTTATGCGGCAGGCCGTATCCCCGGCAACTGGTTCCGCCGGGAAGCCCGCCCGCCCGAAAGCGCAATCCTGATTGCCCGCCTCACAGATCGACCCTTACGCCCCTTGTTTCCCAAAGACATGCGCAACGAAGTTCAGATTATCACCACACCATTCTCGCATGACCAGGTACATCAGGTAGATATCCTGTGTGTTAATGGTGCCAGCGCAGCACTAATGATCTCGGATATCCCCTGGGATGGGCCAATCGGTGCTGTGCGAGTTGGGATGATCGATGGACAGTTTGTCATCAACCCAACACACGATCAGATGGATGCATCAACCCTCGACTTGCGTATGGCGTGCACCGCAGATGCGATTCTGATGGTGGAATGTGGTGCCCAGGAAGTAAATGAAGCTGCCATGATCGAAGCCCTCAAGATCGGGCACGAAGCTGTACAACCCTTCATCGCCCTGCAAAGTGAGATGCAGGCATCCATCGGCAAACCTAAGCGGGAATATGACACCAGCCCTATTACTGATACACTGCGCGACTCTGTCTCCGAACGCGTTGGTGGCCGCATCAGCGAGATCTTAAAAACCTACGTCGACCGCGACGAGCGTAACGCGGAGATGGAAGACCTGCGAGAGCAGATCACCATGCAATATACTGAGGAAGACGAAGCCATCGATCTCAGCCAGGTGCGTGAAGTGATCAGCGATGTACTCAAGGAACAGGTACGCCATCGCATCCTGTACGAAGGCACACGGCCCGATGGTCGAGACTATACTACTATTAGGCCGCTCTCTGCACAGGTCGGCTTGATCCCCCGGACACACGGCTCGGGCCTCTTTCAGCGTGGCGAGACACAGGTTCTTAGCCTGGCGACATTAGGCACACCGCGCGATGCACAAGAACTCGATGGGCTCGATCCGGCTGAAAAGAAGCGCTATATCCATCACTACAACTTCCCCCCCTTCTCCACCGGCGAAACCTGGTTCCTGCGCGGCCCTAAACGCCGCGAGATCGGGCATGGAGCGCTTGCCGAGGCAGCATTGCGAGTGGTCACCCCGGATGAGAAAGATTTTCCTTACACCATCCGCGTAGTCAGTGAGGTGCTCTCCTCCAACGGCTCGACTTCCATGGCATCAGTATGCGGAAGCACACTGGCACTGATGGACGCAGGCATCCCGATCAAAGCCCCAGTAGCCGGAATCGCGATGGGATTGGTCACCGATGGTGACAAGTATGCCATCCTGACCGACATCCAGGGAATGGAAGATCATCTGGGCGATATGGACTTCAAAGTCGCAGGCACAGCCCAGGGTATCACCGCTCTGCAAATGGATATCAAGGTCAAGGGATTACCTTACGAGATCCTGGACCAGGCACTTGAACAGGCCCGGCAGGCCCGGTTGCAAATCCTGGATGTGATTGCGAACTGTATCTCAGAACCTCGTGCTGATCTCAGCCTGTATGCTCCACGCATAACCATCATCCACATCAACCCAGAAAAAATCGGCGCCGTGATCGGCAAGGGCGGCGAGATGATCCGCCGAATTCAAGAGGAAACCGACACGCGCATCGATATCGAGGAAGATGGAACCATCTACATTGCCGGCGTGAATGGCGAAGGTGCACTGGAGGCCCAAACCCGCATCGAGGCACTGACCGAGTCAGCAGAGATCGGGCGGATCTATACCGGACGTGTGACCCGCGTCGAGGACTTCGGCGCGTTTGTCGAGATCATCCCCGGCACAGAAGGCATGGTACACATCAGCCAGCTTGACACCGAGCGTATCGAAAAGACCAGTGATGTTGTCCAGATGGGCGATGAGATCATGGTGATGGTCACAGACATCGACGCCATCAGCGGCAAGATACGCCTTAGTCGCCAGGCCGTTCTGGAGGGATGGACCGCCGAAGAGGCCCAGCAGAAAGATCGTGGTGGCAGACGCCCCAGCGGCGGCCGTTCCAGTGGTGGTCGATCTGGTGGCGGCCGTTCCAGTGGTAGCAGATCTGGCGGCGGTCGCTCCGGAGGCAGCCGGTCCGGTGGCGGACGTGACCAGCGAGGAGATCGAAACCGACGGTAGAGATTAACAAGATGAACGGAATGGCCGGGGACAGAGACAGAAACCCGGCCTACTCTTTCGTATCATCTGCTTATAAGAAACGGTCATGACAGACAACCTGCTGAGAAGCTTGCCTCCTGGTGATTGGTTGGCGCTGGGTATTGGTCTGGCGCTGGGCATTGGCGTGCTCCTGGTGCTCCGGTCCTGGCAGGCCTGGCATTATCGCCGGGCTTACGACTACGACGTCTACACCGCCGACAGTCAGCGAAGGAAGCTGCTTCGTTGGGCTATGCTGGCACCAATAGGTGCTGCGATAATTGCAGGCATATATCTGTGGCAAATGATCCAGCCGGACAGCCCTATTGAGACTACTCTGACAACTCCCGGAGAAAACAATGATCTGCTGGCCGAGATGGTGCTGGTTATCCCCCGAATTGGCGTCGAGGCCAGGTTGATCGAAGCCCCAATTGTTGCCCAACAGTGGGATATCTCACGCCTGACCGACGAAGTAGCCCATCTGGAAGGCACGGCCCTCCCAGGAGAGCCAGGCAATGCCGCATTGGCCGGGCATGTCACCATCCCTGGTGCAGGTTGGGGACCATTCAAGGATCTTGAGACGCTCGAACCAGGGGATCGGGCCTTCATCACCCTTGGGGAAAAGACCTTCACCTATGAAGTTGCCGAAATCATGACAGTGGAGGCTGGCGCGGTTGAGGTAGTCTTTCCCACTGATGATACACACCTGACTCTGCTCACCTGCACCGGATGGGATGGCGATCTTGAACATTACACCCAGCGGATCGTCGTCGTTGCACGACTGACACAATAAGTGCACCCTAGTACAGTTGGGCAGAAATAGCCCGGCAGTAAAGATGCCCTTCATACCCAACTGTTTAAGTGTTTCGTAGGTAACCATAACTGACGGCTTACTTATGCCGCGAAACACTAGCTTCCCATTCAGCAATTCCCGCTTTGGAAATCTATGGCTGGAGTTGCCAATCCCATCTCGTGTTTTTTACTCTGTTTTCTCTGCGACTCCGCGATG
>JAFGMS010000173.1 GCA_016927375.1 Anaerolineae bacterium | reverse complement strand
CTTTCTACTGTGGCCATCAGTGATGCGTAAAAGGTAAATATGTAAAACGTGAGACGTGACGAGTAGCCAGTCTGAGTTTACAAGTCATAGATCGAAGCTTGAAAAGCTAAAAGCTAAGAGCCAACAGCTGATAGCTGAGTAGTTACTAATTTAGATATATGGTACAGGTATTGACTATGGATCAAACGCATTCCGAGGTTTCTGAAGAAGAACAACAGCAAATCCCTGACTACCTCCTCAAGCAAGATGGGGAGGCCCCTTCATCAATGCTGATGCGTCTGCTTGAAGCCGGCAGTTCCAAGCGGGTCATGAAGATCCAGGTGGAGGATTTGGGGCTGGCGGAGCATCTGCCCTACCCCTTTATGGCTCTGGTTGGGCAGGTCGAGATGCGCATGGCCTTGCTGCTCTCGGTTGTCAACCCCAATGTGGGAGGTGTGCTGCTGGTCGGTCCGCGCGGCACCGGCAAGACGACCGCTGCGCGCGGCCTGAGCGATCTGCTTCCGATGATCGAGAACAGCACCTGCGCCTATGGTTGTATGCCGGAAGATTATGAGATCCAGGGGCTGGCCGGCGTGTGCGATGAATGTGCAGCCAAGCTCCAGGCCGGCAAGCCGATTACGCGTACGGAACCCGTACGTCTCATTGAGCTGCCGCTTAACTCACGCTTGGACGATGTCGTCGGGGGCATCAACGAGCGTATAGCTATCCAGGAGAATCGCGTACGCCTCGACCGGGGTATTCTATCTCGGGCCGATCACAACATTCTCTATGTCGATGAGGTCAACTTACTGGCTGACGATATTGTCGATGCCATCCTCGATGCTGCGTCGCAAGGGCATTACACGGTCCGGCGTGGGCCAATGCGTGCCACGTACCGCTCGCGTTTTGCGCTGATCGGTTCAATGAACCCGGAGGAGGGCAACCTGCGCCCTCAGATCATGGACCGCTTTGGCTTGCGGGTATTGGTCAGTGGACTGCCTGAGCCAGCTGATCGACAGGTCGTCTATGAACGTGTGTGTAAGTTCCGCAATAGTCCTCGCGCTTTCATCCAGGCCTTCGATGCCGAAACCTTCGCTGCTCGTGATGACCTAAACGCCGCGAAAGAACTGCTTCCGTCGGTTGGAATATCGCAAGTGGCGCAGAGTTTGGGGCTGAATCTGATAAAGGAGCTGGGTATTCATTCTCATCGAGCTGAGTTCACCATGTTCGAAGCAGCCCGTGCCTACGCGGCATCGGATAGCCGCGCGTCGGTTACATCTGACGATCTGCGGGCAGTGGCGCCTTTTGCTCTGAGGATGCGACGCAGCGAATTCATCGAACGCTTCATTCAGACCCAGCAAGAAGAAGATCAAGAGATTATCACATTGTTCAACAGGCTAACTTCAGGAGACTCATAGTATGAAGTTTGGAAAGCTTCTTTGGAAGCAGGCTGGCGTTGTGTTCCTGATCCTGGCCTGGGTTGGAATATGGGGAACATGGATACCGGCGCGCTCGGCCAGCCTCACGCTAAATGCGCTCTACTTGGCTGAATGGTCCACCATTTTGCCCGAGTCCCGCTTTGGCGATATGGCTTATCTCGCCGAAGTCCTACGAGCGTCAGTGGCCATTATGGTTAGTGCATTAGCTGTTGCTGCCGGGGTAGTCCGGGGCCGGCCGGCGCGCTGGTCGATACGTCTTGTTGCAGCGCTGCCGGGGTTGGTCATCTTGCCGCCTTACCCGGATATACTGGCGTTATGGCGATCAGCCTCTTATGGCAGCCGATTTCTTGTGGCAGCTGCGTTATTCGTTGGGGTTCTGGCGAGTGCCGTTACAGATTACTTGCCGCACAAGCTGCGCCAGGCTCTGGTAGCGATATTAAGTCTGTCGGCAATGGGTTTGGGGGTATGGGCATTTCTGGCGCTGCGGATACCCTTTGAGGCACGTTATACCGGCACGCTTTTGCCGGGTTGGGGATTTGCCTTGTTTGTCATGGGCCTATTGGCAAGTGCCATCGTCCAGATTGTCGATCTGGTACATCAGGATGACAACGACAACACGGGTCAGTAAACTGGCCCGTGTGCGTTCTCTATACAGCAATTGCAGATGATACTATTTGTTGCGGGCTTCGATGTAGTCGATGACCTGCCCGACGTTTTCCAGCTTTTGAGCGTCCTCATCTGAGATGTCGGACCCAAAGCGCTGTTCAAACTCCATGATAAGCTCGACCAGGTCGAGGGAGTCCGCCTCCAGGTCTTCGCGGAAACGAGCTTCGCGAGTGACCTTGGATTCATCAACGCCCAGCAACTCGACGATAATTTCGCGGACGGTGTCTTCCGTGTTAGCCATATTGATAATGCCTCCTGTTTGCTCCTGAGGAATGCAAATTTTGTAGACTTGCCTAATCTAACTTCGCGGAGGTTCGGTACATGAATTGTTTAAGTACCATTCTCCAACAACTGCCCGGTTAGTTTACCATGCCTGCCAGCTTCGTCAAGAAGTGGTTTGGTCTCTTCTTGACAGATGACTGATGCAGCAAGTAAGATGTCTCTACTGAAACGAAGGAACACCAGCCTATGACGAAAGTTACGCCCTCGGCGACCGAGCGGCGCAAGGACGATCACATCTGTATCAACCTGGAAGAGGATGTTCAGTTTCCTCGTCTTACCACCGGGCTTGGGCGTTACATCTTCCGGCACCAGGCTTTACCCGATCTCGACTTGCAGGCCATCGACACAACATTGTCGTTGTTTGGACGCCAACTTGGATATCCACTTTTAATCTCCTCGATGACAGGTGGGACAGAGCGAGCAAGTGAGATCAACCTGATACTGGCAACTGCCGCGCAGGAACACAGGCTGGCGATGGGACTGGGCTCACAGCGGGCGGCCATCGAAAACCCCAAGGTGGCTTACACCTTTCAGGTGCGTCGGGTAGCTCCTGACATCTTACTTTTTGCCAATCTGGGTGCCGTCCAGCTCAACTATGGTTACAGCGCAGAAGAGTGCCTGACTGCGGTCGAAATGGTAGAGGCCAATGCCCTGATTTTGCATCTCAACGTGCTCCAGGAACTCGTTCAGCCGGAGGGTGATACACGCTGGTCCGGTCTGCTGGGCAAGATCGAAACGATCTGCCGCCGGCTGGATGTTCCGGTGATCGTCAAGGAAGTTGGGTGGGGCCTTTCTGAAGAGGTTGCTCGGCAGTTGGGCAATGCGGGCGTCGCCGCTCTGGACACTGCTGGCGCTGGAGGGACATCGTGGAGCGAAGTTGAGTATCATCGGGCCCCGACCTCATTCCATGCCCAGGTAGCGCGATCCTTTGCCGACTGGGGGATTCCCACCGCCGAATCGCTGCAGCAAGCCAGGCGAGGCGCGCCGGATTTGCTCACTTTTGCCAGCGGAGGGCTGCGGGATGGTATCGACGTTGCAAAGTGTATAGCCCTGGGAGCTTCGCTGTGCGGCATAGCCGGGCCGATGTTGCGCGCTGCTATCCAATCAGCCGAGACGTTGGATGAAGTGCTACGCACTATTGAAACGCAACTGCGCATAGCCATGATGTGTGTCGGCGCGGGCACATTGGAAGCCCTTAGCCACACCAAGCTTCATCTTGCCGAGTCGCTCTAGGAGTCACATGTCCCCTTTATCACAGTTTTTTGACAAGTTTCTGCCGATCATTCAATCTGATTTGCGCACAGTGCTGGCACCATCAGCCCAGGCACCTGAGCTTTTCTATAGAATGCTGCACTATCATATGGGATGGGTCGATTGGGACGGACAGCCTATCCCACCCGCGGGCGGAAAGTGCATCAGGCCTGTATTATGCCTGCTGACCTGTCAGTCCGTTTGTCATGATTATACCCCTGCCCGCCCGGCAGCGGCCGCCATTGAGCTGATTCACAATTTCTCGCTTCTGCACGATGATATTGAAGATCGGAGCCTGCTCCGGCGTAACCGGCCTACGGTATGGAACGTCTGGGGGGAGCAGCAGGCCATCAACGCTGGTGATGCAATGTTTGCTCTGGCACATCTGGCGATCCCTCGCCTGGTTGCCGGCGATGTTGATGGTGCACTGTCGGCCCGTATGCTGGAAATCATCGATGAAACCTGCCTTGATCTGACGCGTGGGCAGCATCTCGATATCCAATTCGAGACCGGTGACACGGTGACCACTGATGATTACTTGAGCATGATCGGCAGCAAAACTGCGGCCCTGATTGCCACAGCAGCTCACCTGGGGGCATTGGCCGGTAGCGCCGACGCCTCGGTTCAGGTCCATTATCGAGCTTTTGGGAAGAATTTAGGATTGGCATTTCAGGTTCTCGACGATGTATTGGACATCTGGGGCGATCCCGCCCTCACCGGCAAGCGGGCAGCTAACGACATCTACCAGCGGAAGAAAACGCTGCCGGTGTTGTATGCCATGCAGCACAGCCCGGAGCTGCGTGCCATCTATGCTGAAAAGGAAGCCTTCGATGAACAGACCGTCGAGCGCGCAGTAGAGCTGCTTGACAGTGTAGATGCGCGCTCTTATGCGGAAGAGCTTGCCCGGCAGTATTCAACCCAAACTATTGAGTATCTCAAATCTACCAGGCCCGGCGGCGAGGCGGGCGAAGCGCTGTTTGAGCTGGTTGACAGGCTGCTGCATAGGGAGTATTAAAGTTTGCAGGGATACAAGTTGACCAGTCTGTACCAGGGCTCCCACGAAGGATGTTACGATGGTTTTCTCTTCTTAACCGGGCAGACTATCCTGGAGCAAAGAGACCAGCTCCATCAGATTAG
>JAFGMS010000172.1 GCA_016927375.1 Anaerolineae bacterium | reverse complement strand
GGCAAGTACGGGTGACAAGTGATGCTTTGCATCACCCATATCCGTCACCAGCACTGAGTGTAATGTGACATTGTCAAGGTTCTTAGTTGTTAGTTCTTGTTTTTAGCCATCCACTCTGTCAACAGGTTAAGAAGGACTAACAACTAATCACTCAGATGGGGTGTAACCCCATGAATTCCAACCCGGCGTCTTCCGGCCAGCCCTCCATCACATTCATCGATTGCACGGCCGAGCCGGCGGCGCCCTTCATCAGGTTATCGATGGCGCTGATGACCACCAGCCGGTTCGAGCGCGGGTCCTTCTCAAAACCCACATCACAGTAGTTGGTACCTGCCAGCAGCTTGGGCTCGGGGTAGCGATAGACGCCCTGCCGGTCCTTCACCAGGCGCACGAAGCGCTCGTCGCCATAAGCTTCCCGGTAGATGCCCCAGACGTCCTTTTCCTCTAGATTGTCCTTGAGGAAAACGTGAGCCGAGCACAAAACCCCGCGCACCAGCTCGACGGCTGTGGCTGAGAAATGAAGGTCGAAGGCGCCCAATTCCTGGATCATCTCGGCCTGGTGCCGGTGCCCGGTTGGGGCAAACGAGCGTACGCAGCCGCTCCGCTCGGGGTGATGGCTGGCCAGGCTGAAGGTGTTGCCGCCCTCGGAGGAGCCCACCTTGACCTCGGCCACGGCATGGTCGATGAGTCCGCGCGCAGCCAGCGGCCACAGTGCCAGGTTGACGGCAGTAGCATTGCAGCCAACGCCGCTGGCATAGTGAGCGCCTTGCAGCTCATCCCTGTGAAGCTCCGGCAGCCCGTAGACAAATCGGCCGAGCCAATCCGGGGAAGGGTGGTCGCTGCCGTACCATTCGCGGTACAGGGCAGGGTCCTTGAGCCGGAAATCGGCAGACAGGTCGATGATGTGCTCGGCCAGCCCGCTAAACTGGTCGATCTGCGTGGCTGCCTTGCCGTGCGGCAGTGCCAAAAACAGCACATCGACCGGTTCCAGTGCATCGACCGTGCTGAACTTCAGCCGGGTGGCACCGCGCAGGTTCGGGTGAGCGCTGTAGACGAACTTCCCGGCATACTGCCGTGACGTGATCTGAGAAACCTCGATGTGAGGGTGCCCCAGTAGCAGCCGCAGCAGCTCGCCGCCCGCGTAACCCGACCCACCGACGATGCTGGCAGTCGTCATGCCTGGCCTCCTGCTACCGTGGTAACCTCAGCACGAGCCCGGCCGTTACCGCCCACCGGCACACCTTCCCCGACCTGAAAGACATAGTCGATGATCTTGCCGGGGATATCGACGCCGGTCGGCTCGATGCTGTTGCGGAATTCCATGGTGTGGTTGACCTCGTTGACCAGCATCTGGCCATCGCGGGTCTCCATCAGGTCAACGGCCACCACGCCGCCACCTACAGCCTGGGCTGCTGCCCGTGACAACCGGTCGATCTCCGGGGTGATCGGGCAAACGCCTGACTGTCCGCCGCGCGCCGTGTTGGTGATCCAGTGCGCCGATGTGCGAGTGATGCCGCAGATGGTCTCATCGCCAACCACGAAGGTGCGGATGTCCTGCCCCGGCTTGTCGATGTACTGCTGGATGTAAAAGATGGAATGCTGGTACGAGCCGAGCGTCGACTTGTGCTCGATGATAGCCTCGGCGGCATCGCGGTCGTTGATCTTGGCCAGCAGGCGCCCCCACGAGCCAACAGCCGGCTTGAGCACCACCGGGTAGCCCATTTCCTCGATGGCTTCCAGCGCTGCTTCAGGCGTGAAGGCTACCCTGGTCTGGGGCGTCGGGACACCGGACGCGACCAGCGCCAGGGATGTGCTGACCTTGTCGCCGCACACCTGCACCACATCGGCAGTATTGACGCAAGGGATGCCCCACGAGCCCAGCACCTGCAAAACCGAAACGGCCTGCGAATGACTGACGCACCGGTCCAATATCACATCGTACTGCTGCCACTCATCGGCGGCCTGCAGGTCAAATACCACCTGGCGCACATCGATCAGCTCAAAATCAACGTTGCGTGCTTCGAGCGCCTGCACAAGATACTTCTCTTCTACTCTCACCCGCGAGACCAACACACCAATCCGCATCAATGTTTCTCCTCAATACCGTCTTTCTACTCGCCCCAGTCTTCTTCTACTTCGGCGGCCAATACTACAGCGACCGGATCGAGACCGGTTACTTCCAGCTCCGCGCCACACTCTGGGCACACGATGATCTCACCCACAATGGCGTCATCGCCTACTTCAACATCCGCTCCACATTCCGGACAAGAAACTACTGCCATGATCGATCCTCCGTTAGTTAGTCAAGTATGTCAGTCTGTCACCAGAAAAAAGGAAGCGAGTTTGCTCAAACAAGTAACACCTGAGTGTCGAGCAAACCCGCTTGCAAAAAGACAAAACAAAAAGCAGTCACAAATGGATCAACTCGCTGCATATCCGCTGTGTGCTGCTTGACTGTTGCCGATGAACCGTAACACTGCATATCCGCCGTATGCTGCTTTACCGTGGCCATGGAATCAACGCATTGCATATCCGCTGTATGCTGCTTCATCGTCTCTATGGGGATGTAGTAGGCTGCATCCCATGGCATAGGTCTAAAATAGTTCATGTTGACCGTCGAAAATCCTAATGTCTCATTTGCACTAAAAAACCCCACCAGCAGTCTGGCGGGGTGTTCATTTCCTTTAAGCTATCTTCAAATCAGGCGAACGCCACTAACCAGACTCTCCCGAAGGTGTCCTGTTTGTAGAATTTAGCCTTTTTCGGATCGTTAGATAGCATGTGCATCAACATAATGCCAACATCATAGCGAAAGATTGTCGATCTGTCAACAAAAACAGATTGAGATCCGGACATAACTGCTTGACAGTGTTCACCGATGGGACACAATGCTGCGAGTCGCGTATAGAAATGGGCTCATCATCCATAGGGGACGTTCTCGGACTCGTATCGTTCTCAAAAAACGGGTAAAAGAAACCGGTTTCTTGACTTTAGGAAGACACTTCAAATGGATGTCAGCAAGGGAGCCTGATTGAGATTCCAGCATAAGGATTTCCAGGCGCGATTCCCCTATACTCCTTGTCTTCATGCCTCTCGGTCAGTTTTTTAGTGAACGACGCAATAGCAAGATGGCAGCACCGCAGGCGGCAGTCGAGTAGAAAAGCAGAATGCCTACCGTCGGCAAAATAGAGATAAGTCCAGAACCGCGCAGAACGATATCTTGCAGACCGTCAACGGCCCAGGCGCTGGGCATCATGTGACCAATGGTCGCAAAAGACTGGTTGGTGAGTTCCAGGGGAAAGAAGGTCCCACCCAACAAGCCGAAGACCAATGTGCTGCCCAACACCAACAGAACAACCTGGTTCTCATCTCTCGCCAGGGAGCTGATCAACAAGCCAAAGCTGGCCGACCAGAACGCCAGCGCGGAAGCCATCAACAGGGTCAAGCCAGGTGCGTGCCAGTAATGCACACCAATGATGAACTGGCCAAAGATTGTCAGGAGCACCACCTGTACGAGGCAGACTATAAACATTGCCAGGACATGCCCGGCGATCACTTCAGCACGGGTCATACTGGTCGTCATCATGCGAGCCAAAGTGCGAGAGTGACGCTCAGACAACAGAATGTAACCCGGGGTAATCATACCGACGGTTGCAAAGAAGACCATCATACCGGAGGAAGCCTGTGTGCCCCCCTTCGGTGCAGAGGCAGCGATTCCGGCTGGCCGCACAACAACCTTTGCGCGTGGATTAAGCCAGGCTTGGATGGCCTCATCGAGCGCGCTCAAGACAAAGGCCTGCCATGCAGCATCACTCTCAGAGTGACCGGCCGCGGCCGCACTCAGCCGGGCCACTTGCACAGCACCCAACAAACGGGTGGACGCCAACTGAATAGATCGATCTGCGGCCTGGCCGGCTGGGGTATTACGATCAACGATAACCTCAAGCTGGGGCATTGTCCCGTCCAGCGCCATGGCGCTGAACCCGTTTGGGACAACTACGACGGCGGCCAGAAGCCGGCTGTGAACCTGTTCCTCGATGAAGGCTGTGTCGGTCTGGTCCGGTGTCAGTGGGCGAATGGTATCCGAGTCATTCAGCAGGGTTCGTAGATGTGGCCCAAGCACGCCGTCGTCGAGAACAACCAGACCTACCGGCAAGCGCGGGTCGTGATTCTCATTTTGGTTGAAGATAATGCCCATCAACCAGGTGAAAAGCAGTGGCATGATCAACAGGAAGAGCGCTGATTTCTTTTGCTGAAGGATTTGCTTCAGGTCTTTAGTTGCAAGGTAGATGATACGCATGTTTTTTCCCTCTGCTGGATTCCCCCTCAGCTAAATCTGCGGTTCAGGTTGTAGAGCCCAACCGACAGGCTGACGAGGCCAGTCATGGATGCAACAGCTGTGGGCAGGGCAACTTCGGACAGGCTGCCGCCATGCATGGTGGCGAAGAACCCGCGCAGCACCCAGCCCTGCGGGGTGAACAGGTTAATAGTAGCAAAGGCATAAGGCAGGTTGGTAAAAGAGGTCGTCATTGTACCACCGGCCATGCTGGTCAGGATGACAGCACCACCCATGACAATGAAGGCTTGCCGCATGCTGCGCATGAACGATATCAGCATGAAGCCAAAACCGGCAGCGGCGAGCACAAGCCCGAGCCCGCTAATCGTCAGCAGCAGCGGATCACCCCAGTCAATATTGAAAAGCAATCCACCGATCGACAACAGCAGCGTCACCTGTAGAGCGAGCAGGATGGCTACAGCGACAAACTTGCCGATCAGGATGGCCGCTTTGGATGTAGGCGTCTTATACAGGCGAGCCAGAGTACCCTGCTCTTCTTCGCGAAGAATCGATTGGGCCGAGATGGCCCCCACAAAGAAGGCGAAGAAGACCATCATGCCAAGCATAATCGGGCCGATCAGCGCCACCATCACCGATTGCGACTCTTCCGCGCGCGGCGAGGCCTGATAATTGATACCAGGATGCACGCCGCGTTCCAGGCTGTCGCCAACGCTGTATATCCAGGTGCCATAGCGCCTCATAACATCCACGCGAGCGGCTTCGTCGAGAGTTTTGCCGTGCGCAGCCAGCTGTGCTTGTGCCACATCAGCAGCCATCAGGGAGCCGGCAAACCCGTCCATGAAGTTGGTGACCACCTCGCGAGCGATGGCGGGGCCAATCGTCAGGGCAGGGTCATGGTAAATCATCACGGAGACAGTCTCGTCATCCCGAAAAAGAGCCGTGGTAAAGTCTGCCGGGATGATAACGGCCACGTCGAATTCACGAGCATCGACAGCAGCCTGGGCCTGCGCTGCCGTATCCATTTCAAATGCCGAGAGCAGGTCTGCCAGATCATCGCTCTGAAGCAGGTCCACCAACAGAGTGCCGGCGCAAAAGCCCTCATGTTCAGAGGAGGGTTGATCGAGATTGGTGACCACCACGCGAGTGACTTGCACATCCAGACCCTGCGAAAAGCCGCCAAAGGCCAGGTAGGGCAGGCCGGCCTGCAGCAGTGGCAGAACCAACATAAAAGCCAAGACGAAAGGGCTGCGTAGGGCGCGTACCAGATCTTTGAGGGTGATATGTAGTATCTTCATAGTCAGTTTTCCTAGCGTTTCGCGGCATAAGTAAGCCGTCAGTTATGGTTACCTGCGAAACACTTAAACAGTTGGGGATGAAGGGCATCTTTACTGCCGGATTATTTCTTGCCCAACTGTACTAGTCTCGAAGTGCCTTTCCTGTCAGGTGCAGAAATACCGCCTCCAGGTCCGGCTCTTGCACATCCATACCTGTGACACTGATACCTGCGCGAGCGGTAGATTCGAAGACTACCGGCAGGATGCTTGTGCTGTCTTTGACCAGCAGGCTGATGGCGCCATTCTCCTCGCTGACTGAGTGAACGCTGGCCAGCGCACGCCACATCTCGATCAAGTTACCGGGGCTTTGCCTGAGGGTCAGGCTGATGCGGATGAGCCCACCCACAATCCGGATCAGTTCGCTGTGGGTACCCTCGCCGATGATGCGACCATGGTCCATGATAGCAATACGATGCGAGAGTTCCTGGGCTTCTTCCATGTAATGGGTGGTGTAGAGCACGGTTACGCCGCGGGCATTGAGTTCCTTGACACCGTCGAGGATCTTGCGGCGGCTCTGCGGGTCGATGCCAACGGTGGGCTCATCCATAATGACGATCTGGGGCTCATGCAGCAGCGCGATGCCGATGTTGAGACGGCGCTGCATACCACCGGAGTAATGCCCGGCGCGATCGTGCTGGCGGTCTGTCAGGGCCACCAGGTCGAGAACTTCATCCACACGGCGGGCAAGCTGCTTGCCCTTCAGCCCATACATGCGGCCCCAGAAAATCAGGTTCTGGCGGGCGCTCAGATCGTCATACACCGCAATCTCCTGCGGGACAACCCCAATAACTTCTTTGACAGCACGGGGTGTCTTGCTGATGGAGTGTCCCAATAACAGCGCATCGCCTGAAGTGGGCGCCAGCAAGCAGGAGAGCATGGAAATAGTAGTGCTTTTTCCGGCCCCATTGGGGCCAAGCAGGCTGAAGATCTCTCCCTTGCGAACAGTGAAGTTCAGAGATTGTACAGCGGTGAAGCCGTTATAGCTTTTATGTAAGTCTTTGATATGAATGGCAATTTCGTTGGTCATGGGCAGTCCCTTCTGATTGACTGCCCTCATGATAGCGATTTGCCTTTTGTCTTCGATCACCCGATCGGGTAATCGGGCAGGGTGATTTTGCTCATAGGCCGCAATCACCCGCTGGAGACGGTGACTACAACAAATCCAGCTCCTGTGCCTTCAAGATAGCCTGGGAGCGATTGTTGACCTCCAGCTTGCTAAAGATGTTCTTGACATGTGCCTTGACGGTGTTCAGCGAGATGTAAAGCTGCTCTGCAATCTGCGGGTTGGAATGTCCCTTGGCAAGCAAGCGCAGCACGTCCAGCTCGCGCTCGCTGAGTGGTTCGATCAGTTCCTGGTTGCCGGCAGAAGAGGCAACGATGATGCGCTGCAACAGCTTCGAATCCGGGGCCAGCTTGCGGACCAGCGCCAATGCAGCCTCGCCCTCATCGAGATAGATACGCGTGTAATTCTCCGGCTCCGAAAGAGCCAGAGCACGCTCCAGCATTTCCCCGGCACGGTGTTCGTCACCCTGCGCCATACAATTTAGCGACCTCAGAAGACATACCTCGATGATGCTGGTGCCGCGGTCGGAGCCCGAGACAAAAGCATCAAGTCGTTCCAGCAGTGCTTCGGCCTGAGTGTGTTCTCCTTGTGCCATCAGGACACGTGCCAGTGTAAACAGGCCAGTCTCACGGTGGAAGAAGAGCGGTTCGTTGACCGAATATCCACTCTCCTGAGCCCAGCGAACAGCCGGTTCCAACTCCCCTTTTGCCAGATAAAGACGTGCCTGTTGTTGCAAAATCGCATCCAACGACCAGACCGAAATCTCGCTGGCAACCCGGCGTGCTTTTTCCAGTGTGGTGAGCGCCGAGTCAAAATCACCCATGGCACGTCGTACGCGCGCTAGAACGCCATAGGCGGTCATCAGAATGTCGGCCTGCCCAAGTAGCTCGCACATCTCGACGCCCTGGGCGGCATAATCGAGGGCGGGTTCCAGATCGTTCCATTCGCGTAGGATGTCGGCCAGGCCAACCAGGGCATAGCCCGGCGCGAGGGACGCCGATGTCTCCATCTGCCGCAGGCCGTCGCGGCAGATTTGGTGAGCGTTGTGCAGATATCCTCGGATAGCAGCAATCTGTGCCAGGGCAGAGCTGGCGACCATGGCGTTAAACTGGTTGCCACTTGCCAGGCTGATAGCCTTGGCCTTTTCAAAGGACGAAACCGCGGATGTAAAATCCCCGCCATAGCTCTGGGCGGCGCCCAGGATGCTGGCTGTAGTGGCCGCAATCACCGAATCTTGAGGCGCCAGCTTGGATAACACCTCTCGGGCATATCTTGAAGCGGTCATGGCATCGCCGCGAATGAAGAGCACCTGGGCACGGACAGCAAAAACATACGCGCGGATACGATCCGCTTCAGTCTTGGGCAGCCCCTTCGCCGCATGTAAAGCAACCTCAGCATCCTGCAGGCGAGCCTCGATCGTTTCGGCCTGTCCGGTAAGAACAAGGAGCCAGGCATCCAGTACGCACAGCCAGGGATGAGTTCGAACTATTTCGTCCGGGATAGCACGCAGCCATGAGATCAAAGTCTCGATTTCGTTGAGGGCCAGCAGGTCGAAGAAGATTCTTTTTAACAGGTTGGCACCCCGTTCGAAATCCTGCGCATACAGAATATGCCGGATGGCTCCGGCAAAGTCTTCATTCTCCTCCAGCCAGTCCGCGGCGCGATGATGCAGACTGGGGATCAGGTTTGGAGATGTGCGCTCAAGCTGCCGGGTCAGCAGCTCGGCAAAGAGCGGATGATAGCGGTACCATCGATGCTCATAGTCGAGTGGGATCAGAAACAGATTGGATTTTTCGATATGATCGAGCAGGGCCTGCCCATCTGAGCGTTGCGTGACCGCATTGCAGAGTGGCACGCAAAAACGGGATAAGAGGGATGTCTGTAACAGGAAATCATGCACGTCCTGGCTCTCGCGCTGCAAGACTTCTTCGAGCAAGTAATCGAGGACATAACGGTTGCTGCTGGTCAAAGCGCGGATAAAATCGGCAGGGTCGGATGCACTGTGTATCGATAGGGCTGCCATTTGCAAACCAGCGATCCAGCCTTCAGTGTGTGATTCGAGCGCTGCAATTTCTTTCTCAGAAACGGACAGCCCCTTTTGCCCCTGCAGGAGCGCTGCAATCTCTTGGGTTGAGAAACGCAGATCATCCAGGCGGACCTCTACCAACCGCTGGCGTGCTCGCAGACGAGTGAGCGGCAAAGGCGGGTCGCTACGGGTTCCGATAACCAATATGAGCTGTGAGGGTTTGTGTTCGACCAGGAACGTCAGTCCCCGGAGAATGGGCTCTGTCACAACCAGCTGCAGATCGTCCAGCACAAGCAGGCCGTGCGCATCTGCGTCCAGGGCGGCAATCTCGTTGATTAGGATTGTTAACACGGATTCCATCGGGATAGGCCTGGTCGTCGCCAACATGGACCGCACATCTTTGCCAATACCCGGCCAGAGCGTTTGTAAGGCGGCTATGAAATAAGACCAAAAACGTACCGGGTCGTTATCTCCGTCGTCCAGCGACAGCCATGCCACAAGGTCGTCCTCCGGCAGATGACGCAGCCAATTTGCAATCAGCGTGGTTTTGCCAAATCCGGCCGGCGCCGAGACCAGGAGAAGACCTGCCCGCAGTCCAACATCAAGTTTTTCCATCAACTGTGGGCGTGGTACCGTCCCGGCATGTGGTGGGGGAATGACCAGCTTGGTGGCTATGAGCGGCGCTGACATGCTGAAATTATAGCCTGAAATCCTGATTGGCTGATAAATCCAGCTACCGGGCACTGAACAGAAGTTCGGGGCGAAGGCGATAGGAATGGGAGCCTCAAGAGCCAAACAACGCTCAATGCAATCCCGGCCGATGCGGAAGATGCTCAGGTCACGGCGATCAGTGCGGTCAACTTCATGAGCCAGGCCGGTTGAGATAACCTGCTCGCCGGTGGCCACAAGCCAACAGTAAAGGTAACTACTCAGATGCCTGGCGCTTTCTACTGTGGCCATAAGTGATGCGTAAAAGGTAAATATGTAAAACGTGAGACGTGACGAGTAGCCAGTCTGAATTTACAAGTCACAGATCGAAGCTTGAAAAGCTAAGAGCCAACAGCTAAGAGCCGAGCAGTTATAAATATGTAAAATGTCATGCTTGCTCAACTGCTGATGAGTAGTTTTCTAATAACAGGCTTGTGCCGAAAAAAGCTGTGTCTGGCTGTTTTGCTGTATTGCTCATCCCTTCATCTCACAGCTGAAAGCCAATAGTTGAGTAGTTACGTATTGTCAAACTCACAGCCTCCCACCAGCGACACCTCCATGCCTTTAGGTATCATGCGATACACATAATCCAACAGTGCCAGTTGCTTGCAGGTTGTGCTGTGTCCCTTTGGACATCTCAACCAAGTCCAAGCCAAAGGCAATACCCGTCGTCGATAGACAATAACCACCATCAGCAGTTGATGCCCGAACCCAACTTTGCTGCAATCGGCTCTCACACACATCCGGCGCTATTTGCATCGGCCGGTTGTGCCAGATATGATAGAGAGTAGAGTTGGACATCATCTTTTGCGTGTCCTTGATATGGCTTTACGTTCAATTTTGACCCTATCCAAGATGCTGATGGTGTTCAGCTCTTGCTCATTTGTTCAAGTGTTCGGCAGCTAGTACTTTGCGGCGGAAATCCGTATCCGGCCGAGCAGTGTTAATACAGTTAGGAAGATTGCCTTGATCCGGCGACGAACTTATGCCCAACTGTACCAGATTACTTATTCCCAATCAGCCTCATTCTTCGTGGTATAATCGCCCCCTACCTGCCACTTTTGACTCGGCACTCAGCACTACTTAGAGTTCGTAAAAATATAGTGTCCAGTAGTGGCCCAGTTCACAGTTTACAGTCAAAAGCTAACAGCAAAACAACTAACAACCAAACGCTGACTACGACTCACATGGATGGCACGACCAGCTGAACCGGACAGTTATTCTTTTACGGACCCTTAGGAGTTGCCTATGAGCAAAAGCTCACCGAAGGGGATGAAAATAGCAGCAGCTTGTAAGTGATTGTGGCATATGGATTCCCGCTTTCGCGGGAATGACAGGAGTGATGAAGAAGTGCCCAGTTGATGCTTGAGATAGCAACAGGTACATACAGGGCTTTTGACTCGTTGCTCGGCACTCGTTACTCAGTACTATTTTCAAGGGAGCAAATCATGCGTACTTACCGTCTAGCCTTGATCGGCTTTGGCAATGTGGGCCAGGGACTGGCACAAATCATCCGCGATCAGGGCGATGACATCGCCCGGCAGCTTGGCGTCCAGATCACCATTGTGGCCGTCAGCGACCTGCTCAAGGGCAGCCTCTACGATCCCGATGGCCTTTCACCCACCGCTCTGCTGGATGCGGTACAAACATCCGGCGATTTGAATGGGGTGGCGGCGCCTCACCGGGATTGGAATGCTCAGCAGACCATCGCCGAGAGCAGCGCCGATGTGCTGGTCGAGTTGAGCTACACCGACTTAGAGAGCGGCGAGCCCGCCGTCAGCCACATCAGCCAGGCTATCGAAAAGGGGCTGCACATCGTCACCACCAACAAAGGCCCCATCGCCCTACGCTATCCCAGGTTGAGCGCGCTGGCCCGTGACCGCGGGGTCGAAATCGGCATCGAAGGCACGGTGATGAGCGGCACGCCCACCATGGCTCTGGGGCAGGACCTGCTGGCGGCGGCCAACATCACCCGTATTCAGGGCATCGTTAACGGCACCACCAACTACATCCTCTCACAGATGGAAAACGGCACTACCTACAATGCTGCCCTGGCCGAGGCGCAGGAAAAGGGTTACGCCGAGGCCGATCCCAGCGGCGACGTGGAGGGCTTCGATGCGGCCGGGAAGGTTGTCATCATGGCCAACGTCCTGATGGATGCATCGATCACCCTGGGCGATGTCGCCCGGCAGGGCATCACCGGGCTGACACCTCAAGACATCGAGACCGCCCGGAGTGAAGGCCGGCGCTGGAAGCTGATTGCCAGTATCGAGAAGACCGCATCAGGCGTGAAGGCCGGCGTGCGCCCCACCCGCCTGCCCACCGAGCATCCACTGGCATCGGTAAGCGGCCCGACCAACGCCGTTACCTTCACCACCGACCTTCTCGGCGATGTAACGCTGATCGGCCCGGGCGCCGGCCGCATGGCCACCGGCTATGCCATCGTCTGCGACTTGCTGGGGATTGCTCGGAAGGTGCAGCCGCGCGAAAAGTAGGCGCAGCGGCATGAGAACCTGCCCCTGCTTTTGGCATTAGAGCGGCATGTAGTGCGCAATCAAGCCAAGGATTTGTTTGGTTTCAAGGCGAGAAGTTTTACTTTCTAGGCTAGAAACTTATTTTTCTAGCCTAGAAATTTACATCTCCAAGGCTTGGTTCAGGAAAGCATCACTAGGAAATCAAAGATATCAAGCCTTTGGCACCTATAGATCGAGCAGCAAAGAACAAGAAAAGCCTGGATTCGCGTGAAGCCAATCCAGGCTTTTGTATGGTCGCCTTTGGATACCTCTGAGCAAGTACAGGGTCAAAAGCACTGTTAAGTTGATACTATAGGAATATCCTTATTTTGGCCTAGCCTACATTCAAGTATCTAAGCTGTGTCACCGAAGTGACGAGTGCTGCGTGCCGAGCACATGGGAACGAGTCTAGACTCGTTTGTGACCCTTCCTGGACCCGCTCGCGATCCTCGGGGGGGCAGTCCCCACTTTTCCACGTTGAGCAAAAAAACGGTGGTCGTGAGCAATCAAACATGGATTCCCGCTTTCGCGGGAATGACAGGCCACATAGGAGCCGTTTGTGCTGGGCAACAAGACAGGTGACGATTGGATAATTGCCTGGTCATTGCAACAATCTGTTTTTCAATCGTCAATCATTCAATCCAAACGACCTTCGGTCGTCAATCACACAATAACTCGAGAGTCCTCTACCGTCCCAATCTTTACAGCTTGTGACAGGCTACAAAATGATCGGGTGTCACCTCTATCAGAGGAGGCCTCTGTCTGATACACTCTTCATCTTTCGCGGGAAGAGAACACCTATTGTAATAGACACAACCTTTGCCAAGTGCCGCGTGCTGTCCTTTCAATTCCACATCCACCTCTTCCCATTTCCTATCCAGACGTGGGACAGAGGCCATCAGCATTCTGGTATAAGGATGCAGGGGATTATTGTATATCTTCTCTGTTACCCCCATCTCCGCAATGCATCCTCTATAAAGAATCACGGCTCTCTCGCTGATGTAGTAAGCCAGCGAGAGGTCATGTGTGATGAAGAGAATAGACAACCCGCGTGATTTGAGATCTGCCAGCAGATTGAGTACATCGATGCGGGTAGAGGCATCGAGCATACTGATGATCTCATCTGCTACCAGGAATTTGATATCCAACAGCAGGGCACGAGCGATGAGAAAACGCTGGAGCTGCCCACCACTGAGCTGGTGAGGATACTTATTTAAGACCTGCTCGGGATTCAGCCCAACAGACTTCAATGAGTTTTCTACTTTGTGATTCCACTCTCGCTTCTTAACCCCTGGATAGAACTCTTCGCGGATGGTGCTAAAGACCCGATCAGCTTTGAAGACCGGATTGTAGGAGCTAAAAGGATCTTGAAACACACCCTGTACTCTGCGATAGTATTCTTTGAGTGCTTGCCCTTTTGCGACGGAGATATCCACTCCATCGAGCTCTATTGACCCGGAGTTAATCGAGATAAGGCGCAGAATCATCTTCCCAATTGTGCTCTTCCCGCTGCCGCTCTCACCAATTAACGAGACCACCTCGCCGTCCTGAATGTCGAAGCTGACGCTGCTCACTGCGTGGAGCTCTTGTCCCCCAAAGGTCCCAACGCTATAGGTTTTTGATATGTTATTGAGCTTAAGCATATTTCCTGAATACCTCCCAACAAGCAACAAAGTGGTCTTTCGCAATCTCAAGGAAAGGAGGAGCTTCTACGCATTTTTCAAAAGCGACGGGACAGCGGTGTCTGAAACGGCACCCAACAGGGGGGTCGAGCAGCAAAGGAGGCTTTCCGGGAATGCCTGTCAGTCTTGTGTCAGCATATCTAACGCCGACCTCCGGCAGTGACGCAATCAGCATCTTTGTGTATGGATGCTCGGGCGAGTGGATGATCGTCTCAGTAGATGCCTTCTCTGCCAATTGACCGGCGTACATGATCATGATGCTGTCGGCTATCTGATACAGGATCGATATGTCATGAGTGATGACGATTATGCTCTTGACGAATTCGCGGTTGCGGAATTCGACCAGCATCTCAGCAACAGCCTTTTGTGTGGAGACATCCAGGGCTGAGGTGATCTCGTCAGCGATGAGCAGAGAGGGGTTCAGCAGCGTCGATAAGACCATGACCATCCTCTGCTTCATCCCTCCAGACAGCTCGATAGGGTACATCTTAAGCACCTCTTGAGGCAGCTTAACCAGATCGAGTCTCCTCTTTATCTCCGGCAGAGCAGCCCGGTAATCCACCCTTTTCGATCTGAGCAGCTCGGATGTCATCCTCCCGATCTTCCGCGTTGGGTTCATGGCATTCATAGCATACTGCGGTACGACGGAAAGTTGTCTGAACCTGTAAGCATTCATCCTTTCCACGTCGGCCACTGGAAGCTCCTGGTCATCGAGTATGACACGGCCCCGGATAAGCTTGAGCGGCGGAACCAGGCGGACCAGACTATTGCTGAGCGTTGATTTGCCACAGCCCGATTCGCCTGCCAACCCCATGATTTCGCCGTCAGCTATGCTGAAAGTTGCATCTTCTAGCGCCTGAACGCTCCCTCTCAAGGTCTGGTAGTAAACTGTAAGATTCTCTACTTGTAAACCCATTTTCTACATCTCCCTGAGCTTGGGGTTGAAAACTTCATCCAACCCGACGTTGGTGATGTACAGGGCTCCAACGATGGCCGTGATGGCAAGACCCGGCGGAACAAACCACCACCAGACCTTAAGCAGCAGAGCGCCCCAAAGAACCGCATTATTCATCATAAGCCCCAGCGAAATACCTTCAGTCGGGCCCAGCCCGATAAAATCCAGGGTGGCTGCTGTAAGGATGGCACCACCAAATTGAAGGATGAAAGCCAACAGCAGATACGACATCATGTTCGGCGCGATCTCGCTGAAGATAATCTTGCGGGCCTTCATGCCGCTCAACCTGGCCAGATCGACAAAATCTCTGTTTCGCAATGAAAAGGTCTGGGCCCGAATGGCCCTCGCCGTCCAGGGCCAGGCCAGACACCCGATAAACAGGCTTTCGGCGATGATGCCTCTTACCTCAAGGTAGGCAGCTATAAGCAGCAGCACTGCCAGGGCCGGGATGACAAGCACAATATTGGTAAGGATATTGAGCAGCTCATCAACAACCCCACCTCGGTAGCCGGCAGTGAAACCGACCACTATACCGATCAGCGTTCCCAGCCCACCACCGATGATACCTACTATGAAGGTCGAGCTAAGTCCGAGCACAAACTGCGTATAAACATCATGCCCCAGTGTCGTGGTGCCGAACCAGAATTCAGATGAAGGCGGCTGGGCGCCTGAAGACACAAACTGATATGGCTCGTAGTCAGTAAACATCGGGCCAACAAACGTCAGCACGATGAAAAAGAGCAACACAAGCACACCAATCCGCAGCTTGTTGTTTCGTAGTGCAAAATAGAGAGTCTCACTTCTCTTTTTGGGTTCTATCACTGTTGATGCTGTCATCCTACTTCACCTTGCATTCCCATTCGCGTTCTCGGGTCCACCAGGACGTACGCGACATCGATCAAGAAATTGGCAAGCAATACACCGAAGATGATAAAGAGGAAACATCCCTGTAGAAGGAAGTAATCCTGGTTTTGGATAGCCTGGAGAATCAAGTAACCAATCCCGGGGTAAGAAAACACAACCTCAGTCACCAGCGCGCCTGCAACGACAACACCAAGCTGAAGCGCCAGCCCGGTAATCTGAGGCAGGACTGCATTATTGAACGCGTATCTTCTAACCAGCCTGGTAGGAGCGCCAAGAGCTTCTAGGTAGTGAGAATAATCTGCTTCGAGCTCATAGATAATCATATTCCTCATGCCGATGGCCCAGCCCCCAAACTGTACCAGGAAGAGAGAGATAAAAGGCAGGAACCAATGCACCAGGAAACTCGATATAAAGAGCCATGAGAAGCTTGGGGCAGGTATCGATTGATCGAACGCGCCGGCAATTGGAAAAATACCAAGCACGATGCCGAAAAACCAACCGAGCAAAATCGCCAGCCACATGTAGGGGGTGGCTGTGAGAATATACCCGAGTGGCAAAATGGTGTCATCCAGCCGCTTGCTGCGCGCTGCGATGGCCCCGAAATTGTTCCCCGCCAGCCAGCTCAATAAGATCGCAGGAAGTAGCAGGGCAATATCATAGGGTATAGCTCTCATAATAACATCTATTACCGGCGTGGGGAAAACATAGATGCTGATACCCAGATCGCCCTGGAAAAGGGCTCTCCAGAAGTTGAGATATTGTTGCCAGATGGGCACATCCAACCCGAAAGCGCTGGTGAAATAACCCTGAAGCGCCTCGTAACCACCCTGACGTGGACCGAACCGGGAAATCAATATGCTGATTGGGTCACCGGGCATAAAGCGCGGGATCATCCAATCGATGGTCACCGCCAAGACAAATGTAAGAATGTAAACAAGCAGCTTTCTGCCGAAATAACGTTTCACACTAGTTCCTCCATATTATGAAGGCCACACACAAGCATATGGCTGATGGCTTATAGCTTATGACCATGGTTAACAAATATAGTCCAATGTGGAATAGCAGGAAAAGACGCACCAGAATTGGTATGCGGTCAGGTAAAAAGCGCTTCACACCCCCGACTGACACAGCATTCTTTGTTCACCTGAAAGTGTCCAGACTCTGCTCGCAACATAGAGATGAGTTCGTTGCTCAGCACCCATAATTTACCACTGGCGCCTTGCTACTTAGAATGGTCGTCTGAGGATATTAGTCCAAATGAAAACTCGCCAAACAACCATGGATACAAAAGTACCGCCCCTCCCTGCCAGATTAGGAGGGGAAGGGCGGTGTTCAGAGCAAGATACTGCTTAAGCGTTTGTTACTCCGCTGGTGGTGTCGGCTCGATGTCGCACAGCATGAGAATTGCAGTCATGTTCCAATACCCACGCCAGGTGACAGGCAGGTAGTGATTGCAGCTGTCGTCTGCGCAGGGCCAATTGGTCCATACAGCATTGCTGTATTGTGCCCAGGCACCATTGTACCACATCGGGATCAGAGGCATGTCGGTGAGCTGGATCGTTTGCAACTCAGAGATGACTTCCCGCATACCGTCGACGTCATCGACAGGGATCTGGTCGAGCTGAGACACCAGGTCAAAGGCTTCCTGGTTATCGTAGCGACCGTAGTTGCCGTTCTGGATGGTTGCAACGTTCTCGACATCGCTCTGGAACATCCAGTTGTAGTATGTCCAGGGTGTATTGCTGAGCTGAGCGTCATTGGCAATCATCATGTCGAAAGTGGCTGAGTTTCGCTCATCGATGTAGCCACCATAGTCCGGGAAGTTGGATTCCGCATTGATGCCGACTGCTTGCAGGCCGGTGACAATAATGCGGTTGGCTTCCATCCAGTCCGTCCACCCATTCGGGTTGTTAACCTTCAACTGGATCGCGGAGCCATCCGGTGCCTCGACAAACCCATCACCATCAACATCAGCGTATCCGGCGTCGGCCAGGATCTGTTTGGCCAGCTCGGGGTCATAGCTGATGCCCAGTTCATCGACCACTTCCTGATCAACATACTGGTCCCAGGGGGGCAGCAAGCCGGTCGGATTGGCGGGCAAGACGATGTTGCCATAGTCCTGCTCAACGATCTGGTCCACGTTGATAGAGGCGGCAATTGCCTTACGGAACTCCGCATCATCCATCGGCGGTTTGGTCAGGTTGAGCAGCAGCCAGGCTGTGTTAGCTGAGAGCATGTATGGTGGCTCAGAGTAGTACGTCTGAACGCCGTATCCACCATCTACCAGCGTCGCTACACCAGGCAGGAAGTTGTTGCTCAGGTCTAGCTGGCCCTGAAGAACCTGACCCAGTGCCACGTTGTTGCTACCATTGACGAGGTCGACGATCCACTTGGGTTGTGGGTTGAGGCCAAGCCCATCAATACCCCACCAATTGTCATTCTTCTTCCACACCATTCTGCTCTGGTCATAGGATTGGAACAGGTAGGGTCCTGAGCCAACAGGATTCTCGTTGGCCCCGGCGGTGATGTCTTCTTCTGACATCCCTTCCCACACATGCTGCGGAACTATCGGGGTCGAGTAGAGCGTGTTGCCCCACTGCTGGTACAGTGTCTGGCTAAAATTGAAAGTCAGCGTGTAGTCGTCTACCTGCTCGATAGACTCCAGCCACTGCCATACCGTGCTCAGATTGATCGGCGCCGTCTGGCCAAGCTCAAAGGTGAACTTCACGTCATCGGCCATAAGGGGCTCGCCGTCACTCCAGGTCACACCCTCTCGTACCTTCAACTCGTATGTCGTGTCACTCGTCCATTCGCCATTCTCCGCTATCCAGGGTTGATACTCATTGGTTAACGGATCGTAGATGAACAGCGGCTCATAGCAGAGCCCAAAGGTTCCCATGGCATAGCCGCCAGTGTTGAAGGGGTTCCAGCTTGAGGGCGGCCCCCACTGGGTCCCACTGGTGTATAGAGTCTCACTTCGCTCGAAGACCGCTCCTGCGGGCTCCTCTGCGGGTTCCTCCGCCGGCTCTTCTGCCGGTTCTTCCGCGGGCTCTTCTGCGGGTTCCTCCATAGGCTCCTCTGTTGGAGCTACTGTCGTTGCCGGCTGGCCACAACCGACCGCAAATACGGTCAGCAAAACCAAAACTAGTAACACACGCATTCGGGTACCCATGTAATCTTCTCTCCTTTCAGTATTGCAGTTCAACATAGTGGTTTAGAACAGTTCAAACGGGGAGAGTTATTCTATAGTGCCTTCTCCTTTCTTAACATGAAAAGCGTTTGACTACAGAATCGTTTAACCACAAGAACTATGAGGTGTATAGAAAGTGGTGTGTGGTTCTGTGTTATTGTACAACGTAGATGCGTGATTTTGCAATAGGTTTACCCGGTTATCCATCTAAAATGTTTATTAGCACGCCAAACTAACGAGGTGTTTTGTCACGATCTACCCGAAATCTAGCCTATTCTACTTTTGATTCTCGTAAATTCATATCCATTGCGGAATGGGAGGTTTTTTGTAAAAATTTTACCCTGCGGGTTCTGACTATGAGCTGTTGCCCTATATCGTCATCCAGACAAGTCTTTTCCGAACAGAGTAAGGTGACGCTCAGGAGTGATGCGTGATGCGTGATCCGTGAAAAAGCACTGACAGCCTGTCACAAATCACGGATCGCGCATCATGGCCCGATGGCCGAGATAGTTATCCACAGTGGCGTACACATACTCCAAAGAATGTCATATATTAAGTCTAGCAATCTACATAGCAAATTGCTAAACTCTAGCCATTATTCGCAGCTTATTACTGCTTCAGAGGAGCATTGACTGATGTCGAAATCAGCCAGAAAGAAGAGGGCCGAGGCACGTGCCCGTCGTCAAACATCCCGGACTGTAATTGGGATCGTAGTTGCCATGATTGTGATCGTTCTGGTCACGGTGCTATTACTTGTTAGAGATGCCGGGCAAATATCGGTTGCCGAGGCTGCGGGTAAGCGTGACCAGGGCGCGTTCATCCTGGATGTTCGCACGGTAGAGGAATGGGAAGAATATCATATCCCTGACTCGACGCTGATTCCGCTTGACCAGCTGGAAATACGCGTAAACGAAGTCCCGCGAGACCAGGAAGTAGTAGTCGTATGTCGATCGGGAAATCGCAGCCGGCAGGGACGTGGCATCTTAGAGAATGCGGGCTTCACCGAGGTCTCGAGTATGCAGGGGGGGATACAACGGTGGGCAAGTGAAGGGTATCCGGTAGTTACTGGGCCTTAGTTTCAGGGGCATATAAAACTTTAGTTTCCGCTAAGTGATCACGAAAAAAGGGTGTCAAAATAACGAAACAGGGATCACAAAAGCCGGAAGGTCATTCCG
>JAFGMS010000171.1 GCA_016927375.1 Anaerolineae bacterium | reverse complement strand
TGGTAGGAAGCGTTGCGCGACTGGTAGGAAGCGTTGCGCGACTGGTAGGCACCATTACCGAGCAGGCAACTACCCGAAGTGGGAAGCTGCCATGCTGTCGATGCTGCTCCAGAAGGTCTCGCGGTCCATATCCAGGGCACCGGCAATCCTCTCTTCCAGCTCTGTGCGGCTGTGGCGCTGCGCGAGCAGGTTCCGAAGCAGGTCCGGCCGCACGTCCTCCAGGTAACGGACAATCCAATAGCCGCGGACGTAGAGGTAGATGACGGCATCCTGGTTCTTGGCAGAAATCGTCCCGACCCGCTGCAGGTTTTGAGCGCCTGCCGACCGGGCCAGAACATCGAGGGTCTCGTGCCTGACAGTCTGCTTCTCAAGCAGCCGGTCCACCATCAGCATGGCCAGCCCCTCGTTCAGCCACATCGGCAGCTTGAGGTGAGCAGTAAAGGCGTGTGCCAATTCGTGGCAGGTAATTTGCCGGATCTTTTCATCGATGTGATTGTCCTGGACAAAAACGCGATCCCCCAGGCGCCTATCGGCCTGCCGGATGAGCCGCGCAGGCTTCACGCCGATTGCGCAGCGCTCGCCGTATCGCTGCGACCACCCTCCGGCATAGCGCCACAGGTTCCTGACACGCAGGTACCAGAACGGCAGAGACAGCACCAACAACGGCTGCCAGAACCAGGGAGCCGAGTGGAAGATAAAGCCGAGCCATGAGGTCATAACGTAAACACGCAGCTCCTGGGGCGCATCAAGATCCCACTGCTCCCTGATGAGCCGGAGACTCTTCTCGCAGGTGTCCTGAACAAGCCGGGCTGTCTCGCGTTCCTCTTCATCAAAGAACAATGTCAGACCATCGATTGTCATCGTTTCCATCGTTCCCCCCAATGCAGCTATCAGCACTCGGCCATCAGCATTTGGCATTCATGCCTTATCCCCCCGGCCTCATGCCTCGCTGCTCGATATCTTCCTGAGCCAGCGTGAGCAAGAAAGCCTTGTCGTCCTTGCTCAGTTCTGCCGTGAGCAGCAGGTCGGGGCGGCGCTGCCAGGTGCGTCGCAGCGATGCCTGCCGCCGCCATTTTTCGATATTTGCCTCATGGCCGGAGAGCAGCACGTCCGGCACCGGCAGTCCATGGAACATCGGTGGTCGCGTGTAGTGTGGGCCTTCCAGCAATCCTGTCGAATGGCTGTCATAGCAGTGGGCGTCCGGCGCACCCAACACACCCGGCAGCAGCCTGACCACGGCATCGACGATGATCATGGCAGCCAGCTCGCCGCCGGTCAGCACATAATCGCCAATCGAAATCTCATCGGTTATGACCAGCTCGATCACCCGCTCGTCGATACCCTCGTAGTGACCGCAGACCAGGGCTATGTGCTCGTTTTGGGACAACTGGTAGGCGATGTCTTGTGTGAAAAGCCGCCCCTGCGGGCTGAGAAGGATCACCGGGACGTCTGCATCTTGTGGCACGATGTCCTCAACCGCCGCCACGATCGGCTCGGGCTTCATGATCATCCCCCCACCCCCACCGTAGGGTGTATCATCGGCAGTGTTGTGTTTATCGACCGTCCACGAGCGAATATCGTGCAATCTCAGCGAGAGCTTGCCCATCTCCTGGGCACGCTTGAGGATCGACTCGGTCAGCGGGCCGGTGAACATATCAGGGAAGAGGGTGAAGATGTCGATATGCATGGCTTGTATCCGTTCAACTGGCCCGGCGTCCACACACGTGCAAATGTGTAAGTTGGCACGTCAGAAGCCATATGCCATAAGCTATCAGCTATATGCCGTCATGTTGCTCGCTCGATCTCGCCGCGATGTTCTTCTTCGTGCTCTATCATACCCTCGATAGAGTAAGCCACGGTGCCATAACCGCCCCAGGCGTAAGCCATCCGATCCTGCATCTTGTCCGGCGGCACTTCAAGCAGCGCAGATTTGAAGGCCTCGTGAGCCGCTCCGAAGTCTGCCATCATGCCTGCGTTATCGAGATGCTTCCTCTTCTGGTAAGCCTGCTGGTTGAACGCCTCCAGACCATCTTTTACGCGGTGCTCACCCCCAGCGAGATAGGCTTGCAGTGCGGCGGCTGCCTCGTAATCCCAAGCAGCCATATGCCCGAGCACATCCCTGACCTGCCACTGTGAGTCGGGGTGGGCGACGGCGTTCAGATCGGCATCCTTGAGCACCGCCAGCGTCTTGTTGCGAGCCTCGGTGAGACGCGCGATCAATCGATCTTTTTCTTGTTGGGACATGGTTATCTCAAAGCCTCAAAAACAGTTTATAGTGACCAGTTTACAGCTTCCCATCTATGGCCCAGTTTGGCCCATGAGAGACTCGTCGAAGAACGCGACGATGCGCTGCTCGTATTCCTCCGGTACAGTGGCGGCGTAGCCGCCATGCCGGGCCCCCTCGATCATCCAAAGCTCCTTTGGATCACAGGCAGCATCGAACATCTGCCGGGCGCTGCCGGGTGCGATGGCGCCATCCTCCAACGTACCATAAATCAACAGCACCGGGCGCGGACTGATCGCGCAGATGGCATCGACAGGCCGAACGGCATCGGGATCGACGCCGGTTGTGAGCTTCCCCCACAAAATCCCCACCTGCCCGACCAACGGCAGCCATTTGAGACGCTCACGCGCAGTATCGCCAAAGACGGCATAGGCCCCCTCAATGATTAACGCCTTGATACGCTGATCGCGCGAGGCACCAAGAGTAGCCGTCGCTCCGCCCATCGAAAAGCCTATTACGCCTATCTTCTCCCGGTCAACTTCAGGCTGAGCAGAAACGTAGTCTACTGCCGCTTCCAAATCCTGTACCTCGTACAGGCCAAAGGTGGTCATGTCGCCTTCGCTCTCGCCATGCGCGCGCCAATCGAAGAGCAGCACACCATAACCATGCTGTGTGAGGATCTGGGCATCGAGCATCATCTGCTCTCGATTGCCGGCATGACCGTGTCCCAGGATCACGGCTGCCCCGCTCCGCGAAGGAATATACCAGCCGCGCAGCTCTAACCCATCGACGGTGACAAAGGAGACATCTTGATAGCCAGCAATTCCCATATCGGCAGGCGCGCGGGTGATCGGCACCCGTGTGGGGTGTATCGCCTGGGTAACGAATGCATCCAGAGTTCTGCCAACGCCAATCAGCCCCAGCAGCGCAAACACTGACAGGCATATCGCCACGAGCCGGATGATACCCGGCCAGTACCAGCGATGCTGCGCACCGGGGAAAAAGGGGCGCCCGGTCCATATCCGGACCAGACTTGCGACGAGCATGATCGCCCCAAGTGGCATAGTGACCAGGTAGACGATCCAGTTTGTATGAACCTGCAAGTTGATCAGGTCGGTGATCCAGTAGAAGGCCGAAGCAACCAGTGCCATCAACAGCAGACATAGATGGTTGACCGGATGAACGTGTCCAACCAGACTGTCGATCAGACTGCCGGCTTCCTCGATGCGCCTGTTTTTCCAAAGTGTTAGCGAGACGATCAGGACCAACGGCGGTAGGATGATGAGTGCCAGGAAGTTGGCGGGGATGGTTACAAATACAAAGTACAGGACTGCCAGGATGCCAACGACGATAAGCTCGACCTTCGTTGGCGGGAAAGCGTCCCGAACAAACCTGTCGTAAAGCCGGTAAGCTGCGATCAACAAGATGTTGGCAGTGATGGAAAACCGGGCAAACCCGATGACGGTTGCAGCTGTCGCCGGTTCCTCTACCCGCCAGCAGATCCCCCAGAAGCCCCAGAACAAACCGACGAGGCCGGCAACCAGGCACGTCTTGCCGATCCTGTTTTCCAGCAGCGTCTTGCGCACCCCATACCAACCGATCAGGACGCTGATCAGCGCGTGCCAGGCCAGTCCGGTGAATGAGATGTTGAGCGGGAAGTCATCGTACATGGTCTGGACGACGACTCCTTCGGTCAGCCAGCCGAACAACGCTCCGCACAAGAAGAGCGCCCAGATATTCCGTACTCGCAGCAGGCTGACCAGCGACAGGAAAACGAACGCGCTGAGTGAGTAAACAATCCACGTTGTCAGATAGCTGCCAAGCGAATCCTCGCCGGGGCGATAGCGCGCCCAGAACATGGACTCAGAGTAAAACATCAGGATACAGCCGGTGGCGAGGGTAACAACCAGACGTCGTGCGAATCTCATCAGTTTATATTTCCTTGAGGCAACACTTCGCCAATAATATCATTCCCGCCTTCGCGGGAATAACAATCTGGTCAACGTGAGACGTGATAGGTGATTGGTGATTCCAATCACCTATCACCCATCACTGTGTTGAGCACCCACTTATCGAACCGCAGCGGCCCGGCGTGCAGCGGATAAACCTCTATCCAGGGCTGGATGGCAACCGCGCGGGCATAAAAATACAGCGGGACAACCGGCATCTCACCCTCTGCGCCAAAGAAAAGCTTCTCGATGCGCTGATAGGAAGATGATCGCAGATCAGGGTCGAGGGTGGTGGCAGCCTGGCTGAGAGCAAGCTCCCCTTCAGCACAGACGCGCATCTGGTTGGCAAAGGCATCCGGAAAGGCCTCGCGGCAGGCGAAGATATCGGCCAGCCAGTGATAGGCATCTAGAGAATCGGCCTGCCAGTTCAGCAAGATCAGACCGGCGCGGCGCGGCTGGCGCGAAGAAGGCGGCTCAACGATTATTGTCTCCACGTCCCGCTGTGGTTGTTGTTCCAGCTCGAACACCCCCTCCGGGCAGCCGAACACATCGGTCCATGTCTGGATGAGCTGCTCGCCCACCTGAGCGGAGAGCGGTGAATCGTCAACCAGCAAAGTGACTCGCGGCAGACGAATGCAATCCTTGTGACCGGCATCGGCCAGCGCAGCACGCGCCGCCTCCGGGTCGAAGCCCAGCCCCACATCACCGTAAGCGGTTGCCCCTGCGCTGCCTGGAGGCACGATGCTCAGAGCAGCCAGACCGGGCTGCCCCGCCGGCTCAAGCACCTCACTGAGGATCTTCTGCCGGTCGGTTGCAAGCGCAAGCGCCCGGCGCATATCGACATTGTCCAGCGGTTGTGTATCGTAAGAAGCAACCAGGAAGGCCGCAGCGGGCAGCACCAACAGCCGGTAGGAGGGATCATCCTCAAAGGACACTTTGGGCAGCTGCTCGTCAGGCAAGGCAGCCAGCGCCAGATCGCCTGCTTCCCAGGCTTCGAAGGACTGTGCACGGTCCTTCAAAAAGCTGATCTGGACGATCTCGATGTTGCCTGTCCGTTCCAGCGGCCAATAGGGGTTGGTGATCAGGGTGTAGCCTTCCTCGGGTGGAATGTTAGGCTGAACAGTATAGGGGCCACTCGTCCAGACCACCTCGGAATGGGTCCATCGATCCCCTTCGGCATCGACCAAGTCAGACGGCACAGGGCGCAGCAGCGGCATGGCCAGAAGAGTAGGAAAATAGGCAGTCTGAGCCACCAGCTTAAACTCGACAGTTGTGTCGTCAACCGCTTTGACGCCCACCGTCCGCTTCACAAAGTCATCGGTCAGGTCGGCTAAAGGCTGCTCGACAACCTCCCGGCAGCCTTCGATCACCAGAGCAGGCGAAACCAATGATGTATCAACTTCGGCGCGGCATACTCGCCGGACAGTATAAACCACGTCCTCTGCCGTGATCGGGCGCATGCGCTCGACTTGCCCTGTTTCCATATTGATGCTGACCCAGAAGATGTCGTCACGCAGCGTAAACGTCCAGGTCAGGCCATTGCTGGAGGTCTCCCAGCTCTCCGCCAGTGCCGGCTCAATCGTCCCACTATCCCCGTCGAGCCTGGTCAGTCCGGTAAAAAGGTTCTCAACCAGGTCCTTTTCCTTTACCCACAGCGGACCGATTCGTGCCGGATCGATACTACCGGCAGCGGGAGAGCCGAGGTCGACGCGCACAAGGATCGGATCGGGGGGCACAGTTGGGGAGGGAGTGGGAGAAGCATCATCAACAGGCAGAGAGGTCGCCGTAGGTGTATCAGCGGGGCCACAGGCAGCAAGTAGAAGCAGCGCCATGCCATAGATAGCATACAAATAATACTTATTCCGCATTCTCAGTTCATCTCCCTTGAAAATAGTACTGAGTAACGAGTGCCGAGCAACGAGTTAAAAGCTTTGTACTTTGTATGTGCCTACTGCTATCACAAGCCTCAGCACAACCGGCCTTCGCTAATTCTGTCATTCCCGCGAAAGCGGGAATCCATACGCCACAATCACCGGCAAGCCGCTGCCATTTTCATCCTCTTGGGTGAGCCTTGGCTCATGAGCCGCTCCTTTGCAAATAGTGCTGAGTAACAAGTGCCGAGCAACGAGTTAAAAGCTTTGCGCTTTATATGTGCCTGCTGCTATCACAAGCCTCAGCACAACCGGCCTTCGCCAATTCTGTCATTCCCGCGAAAGCGGGAATCCATACGCCACAATCACCGGCAAGCCGCTGCTATTTTCATCCTCTTGGGTGAGCCTTGGCTCATGAGCCACTCCTTTGAAAATAGTGCCGGGTGTTGAGTTAAAGGCCAAAGGCATGAAGCCACAGGCCATATGACATCAGCTACATACCATCAGCCAGATTGCGATGCATCTCATACTGGCTGACAGTCTCCTCAAAGCCGGCTGACCTGAGCACAGGTAAGGCCGGATCGTCTTCAGGAACATTCAGGTAAAAGAAGCGAGATCGAGGCAAAGCTACCAAAAGACGGTCGAGCAATGCACCAGCTGCTTCCTGAGTGGTCGCGTTCAAGAAATAGATGCCCACCTGGTGATTATCGCCCGACCATAGACATAGGCCAAGCATTTGTTCATCGCCACCATACACTGATAAGCCATCCAGCCGATCCTGCATCTGCCAGAGCGATTCCAGCGTGCGCTGCCAGGGAGCAGGCACAGCGGCGAACTCCGGCAAGTAAGCCAACAACAAAGATACATCAAGAGCTTTGACGACAATGCCCGGATAGCGCTCTCTAAGCACCGGCCTGGATAGATGCTCTTCGCCGGACAGCACAAGAAGCTTGCGAGTAGTTTTGAACCCCATGGAGTTATACAGGTTAAAAGCGACCTTGTTTTGAGTGATGACCTCAAGCTGAACGTTCTTTATGCCCATCCGGCGAGCCTGTTCGAGCAGATAGGCCATGATCCGGCGGCCAAGCCCCTGATGGCGAAATTCCGGTAAGACACCCATCCCGCCGATCCAGGCACGACACCCGCGTATCCCCAGCAGTCCCACCCCTACAGTCTGGTTGTCGTAAAGCGCCACAGCCGAAGCCTCCAGGTGGATCGCCTCACGCGTTATCAAGTTCTCGAATGAATGAGAGGATAGGTAAATAGGAATGAAGTAATCGCTATAAGCGGCATTCATCGCCTCGATGATATCCCGGCGCGGCACCTGATCTGCTGCCCTTACAACGACCTCGCGATTACTCATGCCGCAAATGGTATCATGCCCCAGCAAGCAGGACAAGGAAAGCAATCAGCCGGCAGGGAACACACAGAGCGATTCCATAACATTGTTCTCATCACACTCTGTTCGCAGCTGCTTGCCAGTTGTAAACTGTTCGCTGACAGTTGGCTGCTAACCGTTTGCTGTCCGCAACCTTTCAGCGTTACATGCGTAATAATGAGTGAAATCAACAAACCTTCGTCTTACTATGAGGTGTTTTATGGCCGAACAAAAACAATTGACCCGTAGCAGTGAAGAACGTGTTCTGGGTGGTGTCTGCGCCGGTTTAGGAAAGTATCTCGGTGTAGATACAGTGTTGGTGCGTCTGGTTTTCCTGGCACTGGCATTTGTCAATGGGCTGGGCGCCATGCTCTACATGATCATGTGGGTTATCGTGCCCAGCGATAGCAATCGAGAACTGTCTGGTGAGGATGCTGTACGCGCTAACGTGGACGATATGGCTCAGCAGTTCCGGCAGTTAGGGCACTCGATCAATGCCCCGCGTGGTGCAACGCTCGTTGGGGTAGCCCTGATTGGTTTCGGAGCAATTTTCCTAATACAGCAGTTTTTCCCTGGTCTTAGCCTATCAGTTCTGTGGCCCGGCGTGCTCATCGCGATTGGCTGCTATCTGCTCTTTTTCCGTAAGTAGGTTTCCTGACCTATCGGGGCAAATCGCCTGGTAGGTCTTTATCATCATTATTGTAGTTACCAAATTCGTGTGCTTTGCCACAAAGATATAAAAATGAGTGCGGAGAGCCTGTTGAGCTTGCGGCTCAGCTCTCAGAGCCTGGCACTCAGCATTATTCTTAAGGGAGGGAATGTCATGTTCGAAGAAGGCAATACAGAAGGTAACACACAGCCAGCACCGCGCAGGCATGGGGCCCCCGGTGTGACCGGAGCGATCCTCCTGATCGCAGTTGGCGTCATCATCTTGCTGAACAATCTGGACATTCTGTCGGTGAATCTACTGAGCCTGCTGCGCTTTTGGCCCATTATCCTGATCCTGATGGGGTTGGACATCATCCTGGGCCGACATTCCGCGCTTGGCAGCCTGATTGTTGCCGTGATTGCTATTGTGGCTATCGGTGGGCTGATCTGGATGGTCGGCATCAACGGGCAGTGGGCCGAAAGGCCAGGTGAGACCATCACACGTGATGTTGCGCAGGAGCTGGGCGATGTCCGGGCACTTGAGCTTGGTCTCGATGTCGGCCTGATGGAAACCAGGTTGGAAGCCCTGAACAGTGCCGATCGTGCTGTGAGAGGCACCTACAGGACCAACTTCGATGATCTGGGTCTTGATGTGGACTATAGGATTCGCGGCGACACCGGCTTGCTCAACATCAGGCAGGAAGGACACGCGAGGAATGTTGGCTTCCCGTCAGGTATCATCAATCAGATTGATCTGGGCCTGACCAGCGAAGTTGCTGTCGATATCGTTGTCAATGCAGGTGTGGGCGAATCAGTGCTCGATCTGACCGGCATAAATTTGAGCTCTCTAGAGATCCATGCCGGTGTTGGCAGTCTTACCGTCATCTTGCCTGCGGAGGGTGATTTCAGCGTCGATATCGATGCAGGGGTAGGGGGTGTCGACCTCACCATACCTGAGAGCCTGGAAGCCCACATCCAATACGATGGCGGTCTATCAAGCCTTGATGCTCCAGACCGCTTTGACAAGATAGGCGATGATGTCTGGGTAACGGAGAACTATTCTGACGCAACCAATCGCGCGCTGATCAAGGTCAGCGCCGGGATTGGTAGCATAAACGTACATGACTGAGGATTACTGAACCCTGCTGAAAACAAGAGGGTACAGCAGTGCTGTGCCCTCCTCTTATACCAAAAACTTGTGCGAGGAGAATGAAGAATGAGCAAAGAATATCCTACTTATGAAACTGAAGGAGGGCAGCCAAATCCGGAGAGAAGGCGTGGCAGACCCGGAATAATCTTTCCAATCCTTCTGATCGGAGTTGGTGTAGTTGCTTTGCTAAGCAACCTCGGAGTGGCTGATGTCAACTGGCAGGTCCTGGTACGCTTCTGGCCTGTGCTCTTGATCTTGTTGGGGCTGGATGTCATCTTTGGGCGCCATTCATTTCTTGGAAGCGTGATCGTTGGCCTGGCTGCATTGATTACCGTAGCCGGGCTATTGTGGGTATCTTCCGCCCCAGCGCGGCTTGAGGTAATCGGGATCAAAGAGCCAAAATGGGGCCAGGCAGTCTCCGGCAACATTGAAGAGCCGTTGGGGAATGTTTCCCGGCTGGAAGTCGATGTCGATCTGTCGGCCTCGGAGCTGGTGATCGGAGCACAATCCGGCCGGGAATATGCTGTCCAGGGCGACTACAGCACCGATTCCGTTTTGCAGCCAAGTGTCTATTACGACACCCATGGTGATACCGGCGAGCTGACCATCACCCAGTCCGGCGACAATTGGCTTTTCCCATGGGATTGGAACGTCCAGAACCGCGTCACGGTGAACCTGCCCGCTGATATTCCTATCGATCTCAGAGTTAAAGGAGATTTAGGCGGCCAGTCACTCGATCTAACCGGGTTAGATGTTCGCTACCTGGAGGTGGAGAACAGCAGCGGTCCGGTAACCGTTGTTTTGCCGCAAAGCGCTGAGCTAAGCTCGGTGAACATTTCTGCCGACCTGGGCTCGATCACAGTCAGTGTCCCGAATGGCGCTGCCATCAATGTCGACGATTTGGATATCTCTAACGGGAGCGGCGCTGTGACGCTGAACCTGCCATCGCTGGGCTCTCTGGAGCATGTCAATATTAAGGCCGATCTGGGCGCCATCACCATCACCGTTCCCGATAATGCATCCCTGGATATGCGTTCCCTCTATGTGGAAAATGGCAGCGGCGCGGTGAAACTGGCCCTGCCGGCCGGGGGTTCTCTAGGTGATGTTGTAGTGAAAGCCGATCTCGGCGAGATCGTCATCAGCATTCCCGGAGGTCCCAATGGCTTGCGTACTGATTCGCTCGTGGTCGAGAACGGCAGCGGCGCGATAACCGTCAACTTGCCTGATGAAGGGGATTACGACGCAACGATCAGAGCCGACCTGGGCGGCATTACCGTGATCGTGCCGGACGGTCTGGAAGCCCGGGCCGAAATCGTCACCGATCTGGGCTCCAAGAATGTCTCCAACCCACGTTTCCGGGAGGTGGATGACGATACCTGGGAGACAGACGGCTATGACAGCGGCAGCAATCGCGTACTGCTCGACATTGTGTCCAGTTCGGGCGGGGTAACCATCAGATAACAATACAACCCTCCCGGAGGTTTGGAGCCTCCGGGAGGGTGTTGGCGAGAAATTGGGAAAGGAGAAGATGGCTGAGCTTTCCCTTTTCATTTATCTTCTCTTCCTGGTTCTTCTGGCTGGATCTGCTGCTGGGAATCATCGCTGTGCCGATAAATCATGACCTCGACTTTCTCCAACGTAACTAACCCTTCCTTGATCATTCCATCCAGCTCGCCGGCGAAATTCTTGATACGTTCCGGCTCATCGACAATCTCGATTACCATTGGCAAATCTTCTGATAGGCGAAGTATCTTAGCCGTGCGAATGCGGCTGTCGGCGCCGAAGCCGAGTATGCCCCTCAATACCGTCGCTCCGGCCAGTTCCCGCTCTCTCGCTCGCTCGACGATCACCTGGTGGAGAGGTCGTCCTTCGTACTTATCGCTCTCACCAATAAAAACTCGCAGCAGCCTTGCCTCGGTAAATAGTTTCATTGATTTTCCCCCTTAGAACAGGCGCCCAACAATCAGCCCCAGGAACAGACAGGTTAACCCTACAGTATTTTGCCCTGCCAGGTTCAGAGCGGCCAGCTCCCATTGAGCCTCGCGCAGCAGTGCACCGGTTTCGAACATGAATGTCGAGAAGGTGGTAAATGCTCCCATGAAGCCTGTCAATACAATGAGCCTTGTCTCGCTGCCGATGATCAAACGATCCTCCGACAATGACCAAACCACGCCGAATAGAAAGCTGCCAAGAATATTGACCGTAAGCGTCCCCCAGGGGAAGTCAACCCCACCAATGCGCTGAACTACCCCCGCTAAACCATAGCGAGCCAATGCCCCAAGCGCCCCCGCGGCGCCAATCAAAAGCAACTTTTGCATCCATTCTTCCTTAAAAATAGGCTTGAGTCATGAGGGATGAGGTGTGAATTCAAATCTCTGACATCCCTCACCCCTCGTCTCTCTTCTTTACCCCACACCGTAGCGCTGTCGCAGCCAATAGCTGACCAGGTAGGCCAGCACGGCTGCGCCACTCCCAACCAGCAAGGTCTGTATCCCAGACTTGAGAACCGGGCGCTTGAGCACCAATCCCTTGATCACGCCGACTCCCAGAAAGGCAGCCGCTGTGATGCCGCCGCTGATCCAAAAGGCCTGATCCATAGTAAGGCCGGGTATGAGAAAGGGGAGCAAAGGCAAAAAGCCCACCACAAGAAAGGCGCCAAAGGTCGCGCCTGCTGCCCCCATCGGGTTAGGCGCCTCGCGGGGCAGCCCCAGCTCCTGGCTCAGCATGATGTCGATCCATTGTTCTTCATCCTGGCTCAAGGTTTCAACGATACTGTCCAGGATATCACCTTCGAAACCCTTCTGGGCGAAGATCTGGCGAATCTCCCTCCGTTCGCCTTCGGGGATGTGGCGGATGTGCTCTCTTTCCGTCTGACGGGCCTCCTCGATTTGCTCGTGCTGGCTGCGGGTCTGCAGGAAGTTGCTCGCTGCCATGCTGAAGCCGTCGGCAAAGAGCTTGGCCAGCCCCAGAACCAGTATCACCTGGCTGTCGAAGCCTCCCCCAGCGACGCCGGCGATCACGGCAAAGGTGGTCACGCCGCCGTCCATAGCGCCCAAGATGGCATCTCCCAGGTAGCTGTGATCCTGCCCAACGATCCGCGCCCTGATCTCGTCCGGATGGTGCTCGGCTTCCAGCTGCTCCATGCGCTTCTTGTTGATTGTCATCGCACCTTCCTACTGGGATTACACAGATTTCTCGGGTTTTTGGCAACTGCTGAGCTATCAGCAAACAGCATTCAGCAAAAACAAAAGGGGCTCAACGCGGAAAAGTGGGGCCTGCTCCAGACCCTAAGGGTTTTCATAAATTCCTTTTCCCCACTATTCCGCGTGGATCCACAAAAGGGGCAGTTGGCTGGTCTGGCCTCGACATAATAGGTGGAGGACTGAGCAATACAACAGGATGCCGGGCTGTCGTCTGCACCTTCAATGGATGAAAATGTGGCGGTGTCTCAGACTTCGGAAGTCTTGTAGACTTCCGAAGTCTACGCAAGTTTAATCTGTGCAATCTGTAGTTTGAATCTACCGCCCGATCCCGCTCTCTTTCTCCTTAGGTCAATGCCTATGCCACTACACCCCCCGCCCCGGCCATCACTGCCTTCTTGTTCTGCTCGGCACGCAGGAATATCTTGGTCACCTCGGCTGCAACAGCCGGCAGCAAGCACAATGGGACGATCTCCGCCCAGTCCACCAGGCTGAGGGGCTGCGTATCGAAGATCGGGTTCAGGAACGGCACGTAGATGACAATAAGCAGTAGGACAACCGAAACAAGCACCGCATATTGCATCCATTTATTGCTGAACGGGCCAATCCGGAAGATCGAGAAATACTCTGAGCGAGCCGTATAAGCCCGCAGAAGTTCAGAAAAAGCCAGGACGGCAAAGGCCACACTACGGCCTTCCGCCAGTCCTCCCTGGCTGAGCCCCAGGAAGAAGCCTGCCAGCGTCACGGCCGTCTTGAAGACCGTCTGCACAATCGTACCGATCAGCATCACCCGGTTGACGATAGGCTCGTTCTGCGGGCGCGGCGGCCGGTCCATGATGTTCGGGTCGCCCTTCTCGACACCCAGAGCCAGTGCTGGCGCGCCATCGGTGAGCAGGTTCAGCCACAGCAGCTGAATGGCCGAGAGGATGGTCGGATAACCCAACAATGTGCCGATGAAGATCACGGCGATCTCGGCGGTGTTGCAGGATATCAGGAAGAACACGAACTTGCGGATGTTGTCGTAGATGATCCGCCCCTGTTCAACAGCGTTGACAATGCTGACATAGTTGTCGTCGGTGAGGACCATATCGGCCGTCTCTTTGCTGACATCCGTGCCGGTGATGCCCATTGCCACGCCGATGCTGGCCCGCTTGAGGGCCGGGGCATCGTTCACCCCATCGCCGGTCATAGCAACCACGTAATCCCGCTTACGGAAGGCATCGACAATGCGCACCTTGTGCTCGGGAGAGACCCTGGCAAAGACATCGATGTCGGTTAGCATACCGGCCAGGGCATCATCATCGGTTTTTTGCAGCTCCGCGCCGGTCACAACGCGGCCGCCCTCGCGCAGCAGCCCGATCTCCTGGGCGATGGCGCGGGCCGTGTCCGGATAATCGCCCGTGACCATGACCGTCTTGATCCCGGCCTGCCGGGCGCGCTCGATGGCCGGCTTGACCTCCGGCCGGGCCGGGTCGATCATACCCACCAACCCGATGAAGGTCAGGTCTCTCTCATGCTCTTCGCTCGACAGTTCAACCGGAGGCTTGTCGAAGCGCCGCTCGGCTACCGCCAGCACGCGTAGCGCCGCCTGGGCCATGTCGCGGTTGACGTTGGCAATGTGCGTGCGCATCTCCTCGGTGAGAGGCTGAGCCTCGCCCTTATCATACACATGCGTACACAGCTCCAGCACCAGATCGGGCGCGCCCTTGACAAACAGGATCAGGCGCGTGCTGTCCGGATCGTTGTGGAGCGTGCTCATGCGCTTGCGCGCCGAGTCAAAGGGAATTTCGTCACGGCGAGGATACAACTCTCCCATGCGCTCGCGGGTCAGGTTAGCTTTGGCCGCAGCCACAACCAGCGCGCCCTCGGTCGGGTCGCCGGCGATGCGGAACTCTCTGCCGTTTCCCGATGTTCCCTCGCCGGAGGACAGCGCCTCTAGACGCGCATCGCTGCTCAACAGCGCCCCCGTGAGCAGGTGGACGAGATCGGGCATCTCTTCGGGCACAACTTTGTCGCCGCTCTGGTGAAACTGCCCTTCAGGCGCATAGCCCTCGCCGCTGACATCGACAAATAAATCAGGCACATACAGCCTGACGGCTGTCATCTCGTTCTGGGTCAGGGTGCCGGTCTTGTCTGAGCAGATGGCCGACGCGCTGCCCAGTGTCTCGACGGCCGGCAGGCGGCGGATCAGGGCGTTGCGCTTGACCATCTCACGCATGCCCAGCGCCAGATTGATGGTCACGATGGCCGGCAGGCCCTCCGGCACGGCGGCCACGGCCAGGGCCACTGCCGTCTCAAACGCTTCGACGCCCGCTGCTATCAGCTCTTCTCTCAGCGCGGGGTTATCCAGTGCGCCAAAAAAGTCCATCAGCGTGGTCACGTTGATATGCTCGGCGGCGCGAACTGCCGCCTGGGCAAAGGCCACCAGAAAGACCACGCCGCAGATGGCCAGCGCGGCGTAGACCAGCACGGCGCCCAGCTGGTCCAGGCGGCGCTGAAGGGGCGTCAGCTCCTCTTCGACAGACTGGATCATCTCGGCGATTTTCCCGATCTCGGTCTGCATCCCGGTGGCGATTACGACCCCTTTACCGCGGCCGTAGGTGGCGATGGTGCTCTTGTGGGCCATCGTCTTGCGGTCTCCCAAGACGGCATCGTCGGCAACCTTCCTCGATGCGTCTTTGCTGACCGGCACCGATTCACCGGTCATCGAAGCCTCGTCGATCTGGAGATTGACGGCCTCGATCAGGCGCAGGTCGGCAGGCACGTAGTTCCCGGCCTCCAACAGGACGATATCGCCCGGCACCACCTCGCCGCTGGGGACGGTTACCACATGACCGTCGCGCAGCAGGTGAGCCTCCGGGGCAGACATCTTCTTGAGAGCGGCCAGCGCCTCTTCGGCTTTTCCTTCCTGGACGACTCCCAGCGCGGCGTTGAGGACGACGATTAAGATGATCGCGCCGGCTTCGGGCCAATCGCCAAAAAAGGCGGAGATGATCGCTGCTACGATCAATAAGATGATGACCAGGCTCTTGAACTGGTTCAGCAGGCGGGTCAGGAAGCCGGGGCGAGGCTGCTCTCGCAGCTCGTTGCGGCCATATTTTTCCAGCCTTGCCTGGGCTTCGTCTGCGCTCAGGCCTTTTTCCGGGTCAGATTCTAGATCGGTAAGGGCCTGCTCGTAAGGAAGGCTGTGCCAGGGGGGAGTACTCATGTGTCATTTACCTCTTTTCGCTTAATAACCAGCCATGACGGAGATTATACATACCATCGATGCAGGTGGAAAATCAGGAGGATGGTATTACAACATAATGAGGCCAGATCATTGTTCATCCGCTGAAATCCGACTTTGCCCCAGTCTACATTATCCAATCCGGGTCACCAAAGTGATGAGTGATGAGAGCGTCGTTCACGGCTTGTCGGGGGCAGCAAGACAAGCACGATTGGGTCATTGTCCGGCCGTCACAACGATCTGTTTGTCAATCGTCAATCATCAGACGACCTTTGGTCGTACAACCAATCATCAATAACTCGATACTACAGGATTTTCCTTTTTTGCCCTGCTTACGTTCAAGTATCCGATCTACGTTCGCTGGAGAAATAAGTGACAAGTGATGAGTGTGTCGATCATGACTCGTAGAAACGCAGCAAGCCAAGAGATGATGAGTGATCACCTAATCGTCTCAACAAGCATTTTTCAATCGTCAATCAGCAATCATCAATAACTCGACTCTATAGGAATTTCCTTTTGCGAATGACAGTCGCTTGTGCACGAGTGGATTCCCGCTTTCGCGGGAATGACAGGCAGCCTGGCAGCGGGGATGTACCGGACAACAAGACAGGTAACGATTGGACAATTGCCTGGTCGTTGCAACGATCTACTTTTCAATCGTCAATCAGCAATCCAAACGACCTTCGGTCGTCAATCACACAATAATTTGAAATGCTCCCCATACAAACTCTGACTATGTGCTATTCGGGGAGGCGTCTAAGCGTCGTCCAAGCATCCTCCTTCCATCTTCCTTCCATCCTCCTAGATTTACGTATAAATTCGTCAACTTGAC
>JAFGMS010000170.1 GCA_016927375.1 Anaerolineae bacterium | reverse complement strand
GGATCTATTGGGGTGATAACACTCGCAGATTAAAATCTGCACTTTACCGGTTACGGATGAATATCCGTAACCAGCATCGATGTAGAGCATTTGTCCAATGTGACATTGTCAAGGAACTTGGAGTTGATTATGCAGACTGATTTACGCGGCCGTGACATGATCACGACGCAAGAATGGACAGACGACGAAATCTGGACGGTGTTGGATATAGCCTTCGAGCTGAAGCGCAAGCGCGCACTGGGCGAGCCGCATGCCGTCCTGCGCGACAAAGTGCTCACCATGCTGTTCTTCTACAGCAGCACCCGCACGCGGGCCAGCTTCGAGGCGGGGATGGCCCAGCTCGGGGGGCATGCCATGTTCATCGAGAGCCGCACCACGCAGATCGCCCACGGCGACACAGCCAAGGAGATCGGCGAGATACTGGGGCGCTACAGTGACGGCATCGCCATTCGAAACGTCGATTGGGAGCAGGGCAACCGGTACATTCGCGAGGTCGCTGAGGCCAGCCGTGTGCCTGTGCTCAATATGCAGTGTGACTTCTACCACCCCTTCCAGGTTCTGGCCGATTTGCTGACCATCATCGAGAACTTTGGACGCAACCTGCGTGGCAAGACCATCAACATTAGTTGGGCCTACACATCCAGCTATCAGAAGCCGCTCTCCGTTCCTCAAAGCCTGGTTCTGCTGATGACCCGCTTCGGGATGAACGTGCGCCTGACCCGGCCGCCGGAGTATCAATTGATGCCTGAGATCATCGAGCAGGCCACCGAGAATGCCCATAAAAGCCGTGGCTCATTCGAGGTTCTGGACGATTTCGATGATGGCTTCACGGGCGCCGATATTGTCTACCCAAAGAGCTGGGGGGCCAGCCTGACAACCACCGATGATGCCGAATCGGCAGCAATCGGCCAAAAGTACGCCAATTGGATTTGCGACGAGCAGCGCATGGGCCTGGCGGCCAAACATGCCATCTACATGCACTGCCTGCCCGCCGACCGGGGTATCGAGGTAGCCGATGCCGTCATCGACGGGTCTCACAGCCGCGTGTACGACGAGGCCGAAAACCGCATGCACGCCCAGAAGGCGGTGATGGCGCTTACAATGCGGTAGCGAGCAAGCATGCAAATACAAGTAATAGATGTCGAGCAATCATGCGGGTTATTGCAGATAGGCCCAGGTTGTCTAAAATATAGAGAGGTCTCAGGTCATCTAAACCAGGTGAGGTGCAGGGTTAACGCCAGCCTTCATACTTCCTTATGCCTGATACCGGAGGAAACAGTCAAGAGAAAGTCAAGATTCTTGGGAGGTGAGATTAAGACTACAATTGATTGTTTGTTGTAGATTGCGTCCATTCAGCCCTATTTCACAGACAGATGAGGAACAAGGAGAGAATCCATGCAGAAAAGACATACCTTATATACTGCGATGCTTGCCCTGGCAGTTATCTTGCTGTTATCTGCCTGCCAGCAGGCAGATGCGCCGGCAACAACTGAGCCTGCGCCAACAGAGGAAGTGACCGAAGCGCCTGTGATGACTGAGGAACCCACCGAGGAGCCAACTGCCGAGGTCACCGAGGAAATGCCAGAAGAGCTGATCTTTGGAATGGTGCTGGTCGGCCCCAAGAACGATCACGGCTGGAGCCAGGCACACTTCGAGGCTGGCCAATACGTTGAGCAAAACATCGAAGGCGCCAAGATGATCGTCTTTGAGAGCCTCAACTCCGCCGACAAGCCTGAGGCAACGCTCGAAGGTGTTGTCAGTGATATGGTCGATCAGGGTGCGACGCTGATCATCACCACCTCGGATGAATTCGAGGAGGACACTACAACCGTGGCAGGGCTGCACCCTGATGTTACTTTCATCAACGCATCAGGTGATGACACCTGGGATCAGCGTCAAGACACGACAGTCAGCCCTCCAGCCAACTTAGGCAACGTTATGGGCCGCATGGAGTATATGAAAGCCGTTGCCGGCTGCTCGGCTGCCCTTGCTACTGAGACAGGCAGTGTTGCTTATCTTGGCCCGTTAATCAACCATGAGACTCTTCGCTTAGCTTCTTCCGCTTACCTTGGTGCTCGCTACTGCTATGAGAACTACCGCGGGGAAGATCCGGACAGTCTTACATTCACCGTTACGTGGATCGGTTTCTGGTTCAACATTCCTGGCGTCACACTTGACCCCACCGAGGTAACCAACCAGTTCTTCGACAGCGGCGCCGATGTAGTGATCAGCGGCATCGATACCACTGAGGGCATCGTTGTGGCCAGCCAGCGTGCCGAGAAAGGCGAACGGGTCTTTGCCGTACCCTATGACTATCAAGGCGCCTGTGATACCGCACCCGATATTTGCCTGGGTGTGCCTTTCTTCAACTGGGGACCTGCCTATCTCGATATCGCCCAGAGCCTCCAGGATGGGACGTGGGAGCAGTCATTTGACTGGCTTGGCCCCGATTGGCCTGACCTGACTAATAAAGACACCAGCCATGTTGGGTGGGTCGATGGTCCGGGCCTGCTTGAAGAGTGGAAGACCAACCTTGATGCGTTCATCAGCGGACAGGCCGATGGCAGCATCAACGTCTGGACAGGCCCCATCAACCTTCAGGACGGGACAGAGTACGTTGCTGAAGGCGCTGTGGCAACCGATCCGGAAATCTGGTATCTACCCCAACTACTGGAGGGAATGATCGGGGCTAGCGAGTAGGCTATTCCGACTTGTGTTTTCTATACGAGAGCGGCTTTTTGGGGCCGCTCTCTTTTCTCATAGCTCAATGCAAACTCAATCTGTGGAGCAATTCGATACATGCGTGTAGAGCTGCAAGACATCCACAAAGCCTTTGGCCAGGTCCACGCCAACGATGGTATCAGTCTGGCCCTGGAACCAGGCCGGATCTATGGACTACTGGGTGAGAACGGCGCAGGTAAAAGCACTCTGATGAAAATCCTGTCCGGTTACCAATTGCCAACCAGTGGAACCATTCGACTAGATGATCATGCCATATCTTTCTCTTCTCCTTCTGATGCTCTTCGCCAGGGTATCGGCATGCTCTATCAAGATCCGCTTGATTTCCCCGCTCTGCTTGCCGTCGAAAACTTTCAGTTGGCCTACCAGGATAATCTGCTGTTGGACTTAAAATCAGGAGCCGAGCAGCTGCGTACTCACGGGGCTCGATTCGGTTTTGCCATCGACCCTCACGCCTACGTGGACACACTCACGCTCGGTGAGCGGCAGCAAGCCGAACTCATCCGGCTGCTCTCCTTGGGCGCCGAAGTCCTCATTCTAGATGAGCCCACGACGGGTATCAGCGCCGAGCAGAAAGAGGTGCTGTTCGACACCATGCGCCACCTGGCACACGATGAGCAGAAAACTATCATCCTGGTCTCCCACAAGCTTGAAGAAGTCCAGCAGCTGTGTGACGAGGTAGCCGTCTTGCGCCGCGGTAAGTTGATGGGCACCAAGCCCGTACCCTGCCCAACCGGTGACCTGGTCCGCCTGATGTTTGGGGAGGAGATCGCGCGTACCCAAAAGCAGTCTTTCAATGCCGGTGAGTGTGTGCTCAAGCTAGACAACATTACCTCTTGCTCAGAGGAGCTCTCTATCGAAGATATCTCGCTAGAGATCCGTGAGGGCGAGGTGCTGGGTCTTGCTGGTCTGGAAGGAAGCGGCCAGCAGATCCTCCTGCAAGCCTGCGCGGGGCTACTTCCCGTCTCTAATGGGACAGTCTTACTTGACAACATACCTTTAGAGGGCAAAAGTTCCGTTTTCTCCCGGATTCCCAAGTTGGCGCCTGCTGTGCTCATCGTCGGTTTCGCATGGTCTCTCATCCGGTTACTGAGTCAACAAATCATGGGACTGCATTTTGCTGGGGGGATAACCATCAGCCTTCTGCTCGCCGGCTTGATCTGGTTGATCGGCACAGTCCTGGCTGCCTGGTCAGAGCAATCCCCCTATCACGCCTTCCAACAGCGTGGTGGTGCTTACGTCCCCGCCGGTCGTCTGGAGGAGGGACTGATCGCCGAATTGTCGCTCACCGAGCATATGGCCTTAGCCGCTGCCACTCATACATTCATCATCGATTGGGAGAAACATCGGGCAGAGATCTCCGGCCGCATCCAGCAGTACAGCATTGTAGGACGGCCGGCAACCTTGGTCGATGAGCTGTCCGGAGGCAACCAGCAACGCGCCATGCTCGCACTCCTCAACCAGCCGCTGCGTCTTCTCCTCCTTGAGCACCCAACCCGCGGACTGGACGTAACCTCTGCTAACTGGGTCTGGGAGCTTTTTCAGGAACGCAGGCGTGAAGGTACCGCAATCATGTTTATGTCATCTGATCTGGACGAGCTTTTTGAGCACAGCGACCGCGTCGCCGTTTTCTCCAGTGGCGCGATGTCACGTATCCTCAAGACTGAGGAAACCTCCGTCGATGAGCTGGGCCATCTCATAGGAGGCCACAGATTATTGACTGATTGACGATTGCTGCTTGCTGATTAAAAAAGCAATTGTTGAGACCGTGAAACAATTATCTCATCATCTTCTGTCTTGCTGTGCCTAACACAGCCTCTACATACTTGGAGGCTGAGACCGAAAAGAAATTTTCCTACAGGATCGACTTATGTCCGAGCAAACAATCCGCCGCATCTGGCCCTCTGTTCCAATTGTGACAGCACTGCTTTTTATAACTCTGCTGCTGGTAGCTGTCGGGGCTAAACCCCTTACCGCCTATCAGGCTTTTTTCGACGGCTCATTTGGGGGCACCGATCAGACTCTGAGCACGCTGGCATTCTGGGTCCCCCTCCTCCTATGTTCGACCGGTCTGCTGGTGACCTTCACTGCGGGCCTCTGGAACATCGGCGTAGAAGGACAGATGATTGCTGGGGCTATTGGCTCCAGTGCGGTTTCCTTGCTGGTCGCCAAGCCTAACCCCTCGATCCCGGGCTGGGTGATCCTGCCGCTATCCATCATTGTAGCCATGCTGTGTGGCGCACTCTGGGCCGCTCTGGCGGCTGTACTTAAGACCCGCGGGGGCATTCACGAGATTTTCAGCGGCGTGGCCCTCAACAATCTGGCCATCATTGCCACCAACTACCTGATATCAGGCCCCTGGCAGCCGCCTGAAGGCGGCACCTTCCGCGGCACAGTGCCATTTCCTGAACAGGCTCTATTTCCCTTGCTGGGAACATCACGTTTCAGCCCGCTTTCCCTGATATTGGCTTTGATAGCTCTCATTCTGGTGGCGCTGGCGCTGCGCGGCACCTTTTGGGGGCTCAAGCTCAAGGCACAGGGCAAGAATCTGCGTTCGGCGTTCCTGCTCGGTGTAGCCAGCGAGCGTGAAGCCATCAACGCAATGATGGTATGCGGAGCGTTGGCCGGGCTGGCCGGATCGGTGCGGGTGTTGAGCTGGTTCGATAGCCTACGGCAGAGTATATCAGGCGGCATTGGCTTTCTCGCCATCCTTGTAGTGCTGCTGGCCAGCATTCGCCCTCTGTGGACACTGCTCATCGGGCTGCTCTTCTCGGCGCTGCTCAATGGCGGAACATTCGTCCACTCGCGAGTCCAGCTGCATTCATCGCTCAGCGGGCTCATTCAGGGAACGCTCGTCTTGCTCGTCTTGCTGCTGAGTGATTACACACGCGTCTTCCGCCGCAAAGAGACCGTCACGGAGGCAAACACCGGCCATGAATGATACACAGATTATCAAGATACTGGCCTCGATCATCGCGCAGAGCGCTCCGCTGATGTTAGCAGTAACCGGTGAGACGATCACTGAGCGGGGAGGCGTAATCAACCTTTCTCTGGATGGCACCATGCTGCTCTCAGCCATGACGGGGTTCGTTGTTGCCCTGCAATCCAACCTGATGCTGGAAGGCATGGGTATTACAGGGAATATGCTGCCTGTCCTCCTTGGATTTGCAGCTGCCGCTCTGGTTGGCATACTGGCTGCACTGCTCATTGCCTGGGGCAGCATCAGACTGCGGCAAGATCAAGTTGCCATCGGTTTTGTGCTGACTCTACTCCTGGCAGACATGGCGAACTTCTTAGGCCAGAACCACACGCGTATCCCAGGTCCATCGGTGGCCTACATGCCCATTCCGCTGCTGAAAGACATCCCGGCCCTGGGCCCTATGTTCTTCAGCCACAACCTGGCTATCTACTTCGCTTTCCTGGTTGTCGGGCTGGCCTGGTGGTGGACCTACAAGACCCAGCCCGGCCTTCGGCTGCGCGGCGTGGGCGACCGGCCCGAATCGGCCTTCGCGCGCGGCATCAAGGTCAACCGGCTGCGCTATATCTACACTGCCATTGGCGGAGCACTGGTAGGTATAGCTGGCGCAACCTACTCCTTGAGCATCAAACTGGGCTGGAGTGATAACCACATCCTCGGCATCGGCTGGATCGCGCTGGCCATCGTCATATTCGGCGGCTGGCATCCGGTACGTGGTGCCTTTGGGGCTATTCTCTACGGTGCAACCAAGGCGCTTGCCACCGTCTTGCAGCAAGCCTTCCCGGAAGTTCCTGTTGTGCTTTTCAACTCTTTGCAATGGCTTCTGATGCTGGGTGTTCTGCTGCTGGCAGGCAGCAAAGGACTCCAGCGTCTGGTTGATATCGTCCCAAGGCCGCTGCAGCGCCCGCTGGCACGCTCTCTACGTGTCGCGGCACCCCAATCTCTGGGAAAGGTCTTTGTTGAGGAATAAGCCATGATACAACACGTAACAGGGCTCCAGTGTACGCTGTGTGGACAGATATATTCCCCCAGCGAGGTTGAGTACGTCTGTCCAAAGCATGGAAGTGACGGCAACCTGGACATCCTCTATGATTACGAACGCATCGCCGCCAATGTGAAGCACAACGGCCTGCCGGACACAGCAGGTATGTGGCGCTACAAGGCTCTATTACCCATCGATGCATCTGCACCGGTGCCGCCGCTTTGGGTGGGTGCAACGCCGCTCTACGAAGCCAGGCACGTCGCCAAGGAACTTGGCGTGGGGCAGGTGTGGCTCAAGGACGATGGGCGCAACCCGACCGCGTCGCTCAAAGACCGGGCCAGTGCGCTGATCGTGGCCAAGGCGCAGGCGGAGGAGCGGTCGATTGTGACAACAGCCAGTACCGGCAATGCGGCAGCGGCCCTGGCAGGACTGGCCGCCAGTGTCCGTCTACCCAATGTGATCTTTGTCCCAGCGAGTGCGCCGGAGGCGAAAATTACCCAGTTACTGGTATATGGAGCACGCGTTTTGCTCGTTGAGGGCACCTACGACGATGCCTTTGACCTGTGCCTGGCAGCCAGCCGGTATTATGGATGGTACTGCCGCAACACAGGCTATAACCCCTACACTGCGGAGGGAAAAAAGACAGTCGCCTACGAGATCTGCGAGCAAATTTCCGGCATACAAGGTAAGTTCAAGGCCCCGGACTGCATCGTCACCAGTGTGGGCGATGGGAATATCATCAGCGGCGTACACAAGGGGCTTAAGGACCTGCTCGCCCTGGGATGGATCGATCATATGCCCAGACTGATCGGTATTCAAGCGGATGGCTCGGCCGCCATGTACCAGGCCTGGAAAGACAACATCGATCCAAGCCGGATGCAGCCTATCGATGCCCATACAGTGGCCGACAGCATCTCCGCGGGCCTGCCCCGCGACCGTGTCAAGGCCATGAGCGCCGTTAAGGACACGGGGGGCGCATTCCTGATCGTGAACGACGACGAGATCCTGGCAGCCATCCCCGCGTTGGCACAATCGACGGGTGTTTTCGCCGAACCTGCAGCATCGGCCGCCTATGCTGGACTGCACAGGGCCGCACAGGACGGTTTGGTCGGCAAGGATGATCGGGTCATCGTGCTGATCACCGGGAACGGGCTGAAAGATATCATATCCGCACGCAAGGCCGTCACGCAGGCGGTCACCATCAAGCCGGACCTAAGCGACGTCGAGCGCGTGATGGATGCGTTGTCCGGATAAGAGTTTCCCACAAAGCACGGCATTGCTCCTTTAGGACATGGCGACGCTCCTTTAGGACATCGTGATGTTCCTTTAGAACATAGCGACGTTCCTTTAG
>JAFGMS010000169.1 GCA_016927375.1 Anaerolineae bacterium | reverse complement strand
GGTGGCGGCGCAAGCGTAAAACTGTTTCAAAGACGAGATCTTGCTCTGCAAAATACCCGCCACCCAACGATTGAAATGCCGATCACGGTAGCGCGCGAGAATAGCGTGGTTGATAGGTGCGGGGCGCTGAACCTCACCCCCTGCAACGGTGGCTGATAGCTATGCCGGCGACGTCCCCCTCTCCGCGGGGCGGAGAGGGGACGCAGATCGCCTATCGAGCTGTTGCGCTTCTCAGTGGTAAGGTTGTGAGCGACAAACCGGGCTTGGCCGGCTTGTCCACGGTATTTCCGGGTGCTACCGCTTTCAGAAACAGAGGCTATTATCGCCTGACATGGTTCGCGTGCACACGCGATAGATCGCTGTGTTGCCGTAATGCCCTGCTCTGGGCATAATCCTCTGAAACTTGTCAAATGGGTAAAACATGATCGAAGCTTCTACACAGACATTAGGACAGGCGGATCGCGAGCAAATCTACCGCCGCAACTTCTTCTTTTTCCTGGGCGATGGGATACTTTTTATGGCGGCGATGAATATCATCAGCCCCACGACGATCATCCCCGACTTTGTCCGCCGCCTGACCAGCTCTGAAATCCTGATCGGCCTGTCCGGCACCCTTTTCGATGTCGGCTGGACGCTGCCGCAGTTGTTCATTGCGCGCTATATTGTCCGCTCCGAGCGTAAGAAGTGGTGGTTTGTCGGACCCAATATCCCCGTACGCTTTGTCATCTTGATCTTCGCTGTGATCACAGTACTGCTCGGCAATGGTAGACCGGAGGCCATCCTGATCGCTTTCCTGATCTGCTACGGGATAGCCGGGGTCGGCGATGGCATCGTAGGCGTGCCCTGGGCCGACCTGACCGGCACCAGTCTTGATGAGCGGTGGCGGGCCCGCATGTTCGGTTTGATGACAGCCATCGTCGGGGTCTTGATGCTCGGTATCTCGCCGGTTATCGGCGTGGTCTTGAGCAGTGCCGGGCCGGATTTCCCCAATAATTATGCGCTGCTGTTTGGAGCAGCCGGCTTGCTTTTTGCCTTGTCAACAATTCCGACACTGTTTGTTCATGAGCTGCCCGGCGGCAAGCGCGTAGAGGAGATCCCCTCATTTGGTGAGTTCCTGCCCCAACTAGGACGGGTATTGCGGGCAGACGTCCCTTTCCGATCCGTGATCCTCACGCGCATGTTGTCCAGCTTGTTTATGATGGCCTCCCCGTTTTACATCGGCTTTGCGACTGTCCAGTTGGGGTTGTCGAGCAGCGTGGCCGTGCCGGTGCTGCTGGCGATGCAGACCACCGGCGGCGTTGCCGGTGCGCTCGTCTACACCTGGCTGGGCGCGCGTAATAATCTACTGTATATGCGTCTCGCCTTAGCCGGTGCGGCCTTCCTACCTATCAGCGCATTGCTCGCCGGCGTGGTGGGGCCCCTGCCCCTCTACCTCGGGTTTCTGATGTCCGGACTTACGGTGAGCAACCTCTTTCTCAGCTATCAGAACTGGGTTGTAACCTATGCCAGCCCCGATGATCGCCCCATCTACGCCGGGTTGTTCAACACAGTAGCAGCGGTCATATCGCTGATTTCCCCGATCATTGGCGGTACAGTGCTGCAGCAGCTTGGCTACGGGCCATTATTTGGCTTATCGTTGATGATGGTATGCGCTGCTTTATTTGTCGTGCTGCGTTATGTTCATAAGTAATATGGTAACTACTCAGCCATTTGGCGCTTCCTACTGCAGCTATGAGTGATGCGTAATGGGTAAATGGGTGAATGGGTAAATATGTAAAACGCAATGACTGTTCAGCTGCTGATGAGTGGTTTCCCGCTATCAAGCTGACGGTAAACTCAGTATTGTTGGTCACCTCGCCTGATTGCTCAACCTTTCATGTGCGTTGAAGCTGAGTGCTGACCGCTGATAGCTGACAGCTGAGCAGTTACGTAATATGAAACATAGATCGTAATTACCAACCAATCGACTTTGGGGATTAGCCTGATAAAGGAAATACCAACCATGCAAATACAATCACTCAGTGGTAAATGGGAATTTCGCCAGTCTGGTACGGGCGAATGGCTGCCGGCGAGCGTCCCCGGCGGCGTCCACACCGATCTGCTTGCGCTGGACCGCATCCCCGATCCCTTTGTGGGCGATAATGAGAAGCAGGTCATGTGGGTGGCGGAAACGAGCTGGGAGTATCGGCATACTTTCACCGTGGATGCCACCATTGTATCTGAGGATAAAGTGTTCCTGGCCTGTGACGGGCTCGATACGCTGGCCGAGGTCATGCTCAATGGGCAGCCGCTGGGCAAGGCTGGGAACATGTTCCGCCAGTATCGCTGGGAGGTGACCGATCTGCTGCAGGACGGTGAAAATCAGTTGCTTATCGATTTTCCATCGCCGGTCGCGTATGCAGTCAGCCGGCAGGCCGAGCGGCCGCTCAAGACGGTCAACCAGTTTGTCGACGGCGGCCCTTACCTGCGCAAGGCGCCCTGCCAGTTCGGCTGGGACTGGGGACCATCGCTGGCGCCCATCGGCATCTGGCAGGATATTCGTCTCGAAGGCTGCAGCACTGCCCGGCTCGATGACATCCATCTGCGCCAGCAGCACAGCGATGATACGGTAACCGTCTCGGCAACTGTGGAGGTTGAACAATGGGAGAGCACATCACTCACAGCTGTGATGCACATTGCCGCCCCTGATGGCACCGAGCAGATCGCCCAGGTTGAAATCAAAGATGGTACCGCCACCCTCTCCATCCCCATCGAGCATCCCCAGCTATGGTGGCCGAACGGCTACGGCGAGCAGCCGCTTTACCAGGTCCGAGTAGTCCTGATGGCGGACGGCAAGACATGCGATACGCGCTCGTATCAGATTGGCTTACGTACCATCGAACTCAGGCAAGAGAAAGACGAATGGGGCACCTCTTTCGTCTTCGTCGTCAACGGTGTTCCGGTTTTTGCCAAGGGCTCGAACTGGATCCCGGCCGATTCCTTCCCCACGCGCATCAGCGATGCCCATCTGGAGCACCTCATAAGCAGCGCCGCTGCATCGCACCAGAACATGCTGCGTGTCTGGGGCGGCGGCTTCTACGAAGAAGAGCGTTTCTATGACCTGTGCGATAAGTACGGCATCCTGGTCTGGCAGGACTTCATCTTCGCCTGCAGCATCTACCCACTGGATGAAACAGCCTTCCTGGACAATTTGCTGGCGGAGGTGGTCGACAATGTGCGCCGCTTGCGCCACCGGGCCAGCCTGGCTTTGTGGTGTGGCAATAACGAGATGGAATGGGGATGGGCCGCCTGGGGATGGGCGCCGCCCGACCTCACCGAGACGGAAGAGGCGTGCATCGCCGGCCTGATGCAGCGGTTCTCCTGGGCGCGCGATGTGTTCGGGCCGATGCAAGCGCGTCTCCAGCCGCTTCCCGACTGGAAGGTGCTGCGTGATGCCTATCTGAAGTATTTCCATACCACCCTGCCGGCCTGGGTAGCCAAATTGGACCCCGATACGCCTTACTGGCCCAGCTCGCCTTCTTCCAACACACCTTTCGAGGACGTCAACGGCTACGAGCAGGGCGATATCCACTACTGGGGTGTCTGGCACGGGCGCGAGCCGTTCACAGCTTACCGCAAGGCGCTGCCGCGCTTCGTCAGCGAGTTCGGCTTCCAGTCTCTCCCGCCCTTGGAGACGGTCAAGGCCTTCGCCGAGGAAGCGGACTGGAACATGACCTCCTACATCATGGAGCACCACCAGCGCGGCAATCACGGCAACGGCCTGATCATCGCCCAGATGACCGACACCTACCGGATGCCCAAGGATTTTCCATCGCTGGTGTACCTGAGCATGGTGCTGCAAGCCGAGGGCATCCGCAACGGGGTCGAGCATTGGCGGCGCAATATGCAGCGGGTGTACGGTACACTGTACTGGCAGCTCAACGACTGCTGGCCGGTGGCCTCCTGGTCGAGCATCGACTACTTTGGCCGCTGGAAGGCGCTCCATTACGCCGCCAAACGCTTCTACGCGCCGCTGCTGCTTTCCGTCGAAGATGAAGACGGAAAGATGGGCGTGCACGTCACCAGCGATCTACAGGAACGCTGGGAAGGGACGGTGCGCTGGTCGCTGGAGACGCTGTCCGGCCAGACTCTGGCTCAAGGGGAGAAGACGGTCAGCGCCGGCCCGCTGGCCTCGACACACATCGACACGCTGGACTTTGGCACCCAGGTGAGCGATGCCAACCGGCGCGAGGTGGTGTTCGTCTGCGAGCTGTGGCAGGGCGAGGAGCGTCTGGCGCTAACCGTGACGCCCTTCATTCCCAGCAAGCACCTGTCCCTGACCGATCCGGAACTGGCGGTGGACATCAGCCTGGAAGGGCAGCGCGTGAAGACAGCCGTCACAGCCGCATCGCTGGCCCGGCACGTCGAGCTGTCCATCGCCGGGGCGGATGTCACCTTTGACGATAACTACTTCGACCTGCCGGCCGGCCGCACCCTGACCGTCACCTGCCTGCTTCCCGACGGCTGGGATATCGACCAGGTACGCAGCATGTTCCGAGTGCGCTCGCTGTACGACTCGTTTGCGTGAAAGCTGGTTGACGTATTTGCCTCCTACAAGGCGCGCATCCACATTGTTTACGTCGAGGCGCCCTGGCCGGAGCTGCTGAAACGCAATCAGCAGCGAAGTGCGCCGGTACCTGGGGACATCATCCGCCACCTCGCCGATTGCCTCGATGTGCCTGATCTACTTGAGGCCCATCAGTTTAAGTGGATAATCTCCATGCCTTCGCAGTTCTAACCCGTCTTGCGAATTCTGTTGATTCACAAATCTCACTCATTGCCTTAATCCTTTTCGGCTGAGAAATTTTTGTGAAATCTGTGGATCGTTTATCATCCTATCACTATCTAGAAGCTCTCTGCGAGTATGACCCGCAGAAAACGCTAGGAAGAGAAGAAATGTGAAGATGAAGTATTGCGAAAATACGACCATCAGTTTACAATGAGGAAGTACTATAGGAATTGTGCAATGGAGGACGTTTAGAGCGTCTTAGCAAGGCCGGGATCTTCACTCTTCTTATAGTTGAGTCACAGTAAAACTTAGTCAAATTTACATCTCACCCAGCCCTCATTCCCGTTTCTACGCACAACATAGCACCAGATGGATGAGCAAGATGCATTGTGCATCATTACGCCGTTTATCCTGTTTGTTTTGCCGTTTCTGAGCAACAGTGTCGATTATTGTTCATCTATTGGAGCATGTCTGCCTATACCTTCATTCCAGCCCCAGTAGACATTTGAAATAAGTTCTGAAGAAGAACACAAACGTAAGCCGGGTATGAGCTTCCGGCGTAGTGGAATCCGGCATCCACTGCGTTGACAGGTCTGTGAAAGGACACATTCCGGAACAAGTACCCCAATCTGCCAATACAGAAGTCTTTGGCTGTCTTGTATTCGAATTCAATCAAAACAGGAGGGATTGCAAAGATGTTTGCAAACAAAAGCTTTCATGGGACAAAGAAACTGCTGCTTGTTTCTTTCGCTCTGGTGAGTTTGGTGCTCAGTACAGGTGCTACAGCCGCGTCTGGCAACGGCATTCATAAGGGTTGTTTCGGACAACCTGAGTGCCTGGATAGGGGCCTGGTAGCAGCCACTACACCTGAAGGCATATTCTTGAGCTGGAGATTGCTGAAGAACGAAGTGAACGGCTATTCGGAAAGCGGTCTCACAGGAGTAGATTTCGATGTCTACCGTGATGGTGAAAAGATTGCTACAGTCGCGGACAGCACCAACTATCTAGACCTGGATGGTTTTTCTACATCAAGGTACTGGGTACGGGCAGTAAGGGGAAAAGGTCATGACAAGAATCTGGAAGTAGCTCTATGGGCACAAGATCGCGGCAGGGCTTCAAGAGCAACCCCATGGGCCGATACCTATTACGATCTCCCCTTGAGCAAACCGGCAGACGGCGTAACGCCGGCCGGAGAGGCCTACACCTATTCTGCCAATGACATGAGCGTCGGTGATGTGGATGGCGATGGCGCTTATGAATACATAGTCAAATGGGATCCGTCCAATTCCAAGGATGTGTCCCAAAAGGGATATACAGGCAATGTTTACGTTGACTGTTATGAGCTGGATGGGACACTGCTTTACAGGATCGACCTGGGAGTGAATATCAGGGCGGGCGCTCATTATACACAGATCCTGGTCTACGATTTCGACGAAGACGGAAAAGCAGAAATGATGTTCAAAACTGCCCCCGGCACAAAAATCATCCGTTACGATCGAAACGGGAATGTGAAGTCAGAGAAATACATAACCCTGCCTAAAGAGGATATCGCAGCCGGCTACAGCAATAGCGATGATTACCGGTTAAGCGCGGAAGGTTATTTCGAACATGTCGTAGAAATGTTCATGGGCTGGCATAACCATCCTGAAGTGGTAAGTGGCAACTGGCCGCAAACCATCGAAGAATGCTTTGGCATCGAGCCACAATATACATACCCGCTTTCAAGGGCAGATGCAGAAAGCCTGGCCAACTACTTCATCGATATATATGCCCCGAGCCGAAGCTCACGTAATGTGCTCCGGGAATTCGCGGGGTTCATTGTAGACGGACCGGAATATCTCACTGTATTTAACGGGAAAACCGGCCGGGAACTGGAAACCGTTCGCTACAAGCCTGGCCGCTTTGATGACGGCCTCATGTGGGGCGATTATGCCATGTCGCGGATCGAGCCCGGCAACCGTGTCGATCGCTTCCTGGCAGGGGTTGCCTATCTGGACGGAAGACACCCTTATGCGATATTTGCAAGGGGTTACTATACCAGGACGACCATCGCCACTTATTCATGGGATGGTAGACATCTCAGGAAGCAGTGGTTTGTCGATAGCGGCTGGACCCCGATGACCAATCCTTTTAATGATGGGCCTCATGGCAGGGATGGCACGAACCCGGAATTTGCGACAATCACCACCCAGGGTGCCCATTCACTCAGTATCGCAGATGTAGATAGTGATGGACGACAGGAAATCATCTATGGTTCGGCTACCATAGATCATGACGGCACATTGTTGTACAGCGCCATGGATATCATGCCGCCGGAAAGCGCAGCGCCGGGAGTGCTGGCCAGACTTGGTCATGGAGATGCATTGCATGTCGCCGATATTGATCCGGATAGGCCTGGGCTGGAGATCTTCATGTGCCATGAAGGAGGAGCCTGGGCCCCCTATGGTTATGCGCTGCGGGATGCCCTGACCGGCGAGGTGATTTTTGGGCACTATACAGGCCGGGATACAGGCCGCGCCATGATAGGTGATGTCGATCCAACCGTAAGGGGGCTGGAAGTATGGGCCGCCGGATTGTTGTACTCGGCGACCGGCACCAACATCAGCACGACTGCGCCAGGCACCAACGCCAATATCAAGTGGGCCGCTGATATGAGCACACAAATAGTCAACGGTTCACGAGATGAAACCCCCACTATCGTAGACTGGACAGAGGGTGTGGTGCTGAGTGCAACAGACACAAGGACCAATAACTATACCAAGGGCAACCCCAGTCTGGTTGCAGATGTGTTCGGCGACTGGAGGGAAGAGCTGCTGGTCAGGACGGTTGACAGCTCGGCCATACGCATCTACCTCAGCACCGAAGTAACCGATCATAAGCTGTATACTTTGATGCATGACCTGCAATATAGAGTAGGCATAGCCTGGCAGAATGTTACCTATAATCAGCCATCCTATCCCAGCTTCTACTTTGCGACGGATATGGACTGGGCAAATGTGCCACTGCCGGAGAGAGAGCATCATTAATCTGAGTAAGTTGTTCTGAGGGTGTCCAGCGGGCCGCCATCAATAGAACTAGCGGCCCGCTTTCGTTTGTTAAGTACACAGCAAGCAGAAGCATTCTTCCGTAGACAAGGTTTTACCTGGCCTTACATTGGAAAGTGCCGTCTTTGCTGCCGTAACACTCTGCGCGCATTAGGTATGTGACCAGCCTATAGCTGCCAGAAAAGCTGAGCCTGGCCCGCGCCTTGGACGCGACGCCCCCCGTCTCCTTGACCGAATTGAGACAGCTAACCGCATCTCCCTTGATATTTCCTTTGAAAGGTGCCCAGTGATGTATTCTTGACTTCAGGTAGGTTCTCGTATACCATAATGATGAGAGCGCTCCCAAAAACAAGGCATAATTGATGCACGTCGCACATAAATAAAACTCTCACTCTAGAGAAGATCGCCATCATGGTCGGCATATCTTAGCAGACACTGGTGAATGGTAAGTTGTAAGTCCATCACCAAAGACTATAAATGGGACAATAGTGACAAATACAAGATTTCCCGCTGGATTTATCTGGGGCTCAGCAACTTCTTCTTACCAGATCGAGGGTGCCTGGAACGAAGATGGCAAGGGCGAATCGATCTGGGATCGCTTCGCTCGTATACCTGGCAAGATCGCCGATAGCTCGACGGGCGACATAGCCTGCGAGCACTATCATCGCTGGCAGGATGACATTGCGCTGATGCAAGAGATCGGGCTGATCGCTTACCGGTTTTCGGCAGCGTGGCCGCGCATATTGCCGGAGGGGCGAGGGAAGATCAATCAGCCCGGCCTTGACTTTTATAGCCGCCTGGTCGACGGGCTACTGGGTGCAGGAATTACCCCCTTTGTCACCTTGTATCATTGGGATCTTCCACAAGTGCTGCAAGACGCAGGCGGATGGCCCTCACGAATAACATCCGAGGCATTTGTTGAATACGCCGACGTGTTCACCCGCGCACTGGGAGATCGGGTCAAGCATTGGATGACCGTCAATGAGCCGATGGTCAGTGCTTATGTCGGCTATGGGGTAGGAGCGCATGCACCAGGACATACCAGCCTTGATGAGCAGCTGGCAGCCTCATTTCACTTGTTGCTTGCGCACGGTTTAGCTATTTCTGTGATACGTGCCAATTCGCCAGAGGCACAGGTGGGACTTGCCCTCAACCTGAGCCCTCAGGTACCGGCTTCGCACAGCCTTGTCGATCGCGCCGCCGCGTGGCAGGCTGACGGTACTCACAATCGCTGGTATCTCGATCCATTGGCCGGGAGAGGTCTTCCGCCGGACATCGTTGAGCTTTACGATAGGCCTATGCGCTTCATTCAGCCCGGCGATATGAATACTATTGCCACACCGGTCGACTTCCTGGGTGTCAACTACTACGAGCGCAGGATTATCCGCAGCAGCGCTGTCCCTGAAGCAGAGAATATGCCCCGTGAAGTCTTCGCCAATCCGGAGCAAACTGAGATGGGCTGGGAGGTCTATGCGGACGGATTGTACGATATCCTGGGGCGGCTATATTTTGACTACCGCTTCCCGAACATCTATGTCACTGAGAATGGCGCTGCTTATCCTGACCGGCTTGCTCCTGATGGCAAGGTTGATGATCCAAAGCGCGTTGCGTTCTTAAAAAGCCACATCGAGTCGGCATATCGAGCCATTGCTGCGGGTGTTCCGCTGCGTGGTTATTTTGTTTGGTCACTGCTTGATAACTTCGAGTGGTCGCATGGATACACCAAGCGGTTTGGCCTGGCTTATGTAGACTACCCCACTCAGCAGCGCATCCTGAAATCCAGTGCTAAATGGTACCAGCGCGTGATCAAGGCCAATGCCATTGTAGATTAACAGCTTATTCTGAGGCATGGGTTGGGAATTCGGGCCAGCCTTAGAGCGAGCTCCGAAATGAAGATAAGAACGACAAACCCTGATATCTCTGACGCGGCATTCTCACCCAAGCACTATTGAGCCATTCAGACATGACTCATTGCTCATGCCTTATGTCTCACCACTGTCTTTAAGGAAGGCTTTATGCAATACGGTAAATTCGACGACCAACTTCGAGAGTACATCATTACCCAGCCTGATACCCCCCTTCCCTGGGTCAATTACCTGGGTTGTGAGGCCTACTTCGGGATCATCTCCAACACTGCGGGCGGCTATTCATTCTACCGGGATGCGCGCCTGCGACGGCTCACGCGTTATCGTTATAACAATGTTCCACCAGACTATGGCGGGCGATACATTTACCTGCGCGACGACGCTTCAGGGGATTTTTGGTCGCCGTCCTGGCAGCCCACGCGTCGTGACCTTGACGATTACACCTGTCGTCATGGGATGGGGTACACCATCATTGCGTCGACTTACTCCGGCATTACCGCGCAAACCCGCTATTTCGTCCCCCTGGGGGAGAACCTGGAAATCTGGCAGGTCACACTGACCAACAACCGTGACACCACTGCCGACCTGGCACTGTTTTCGAGCGTCGAATTTTGTTTGTGGGAAGCCTGGGACGACCAGACCAACTTCCAGCGCAATTTCAACACCGGCGAGGTTGAGATCGAGGACGAGGTTATCTACCATAAGACCGAGTACCGGGAGCGACGCGACCATTTTGCCTATTTCGCTTGCTCAGAGCCGCTGGCCGGTTTTGATACCCAACGCGAGATCTTTTTAGGTCCATACCGGGGCTGGGACTGCCCGGCTGCCGTCGAACGCGGCGAGTCATTTGACTCTATTGCGCATGGTTGGTCTCCTATCGGCTCTCATCATGTCAAGGTTGCGTTGCAGCCCGGCGAGAGCAGGCAGATCATCTTCGTGCTGGGCTACCAAGAGAACCCCAAGGACAAAAAATTCGACCCGCCCGATTCACAGATCATCAACAAGCGGACGGTGAAACCGATCATCGCAAAATATCTTGATGCGGCTCAGGTTGATGCTGCCTTTGAGGCGCTGCGTACTTATTGGGACGAGCTGCTGGGTGTATTCCAGGTCAACACACCCGATGTACACACCAACCGTATGGTCAACATCTGGAACGCCTATCAGTGCATGATCACCTTCAACATGTCTCGCTCGGCCTCGCTGTTCGAGTCCGGCATTGGGCGAGGGCTCGGCTTCCGCGATTCGAACCAGGACCTGCTCGGCTTTGTCCACATGGCCCCCGAGCGTGCACGCGAGCGCATCCTGGACATCGCTGCCACGCAGTTGGAGTCCGGCGGCGCCTATCACCAATACCAGCCGCTTACCAAGCGCGGCAACAACGATGTTGGCAGCAACTTCAATGACGACCCGCTCTGGCTGCCGTTGGCTATGGCTGCTTACCTCAAGGAGACCGGTGATTGGGGCATTCTCGACGAGCCGGTCCAGTACGATAACCAGCCCGGTTCCGAGACCCCCCTCTACGAGCATCTACAGCGCTCCGTCAACTACACGCTCGACCGGCTGGGGCCGCACGGCCTGCCGCTCATCGGTCGGGCCGATTGGAATGACTGTCTAAACCTCAATACCTTCTCCGAGACACCCGGCGAGTCGTTCCAGACCACCACCAACATGGACGGCAAAGTCGCCGAGTCAGTCTTCATTGCCGGGTTGTTCGCACTGGCTGCTCAGGAGATGGCCGGGATCGCTCAGCATCGCGGGCTTGCCAACGAGGCCCAAGCCTACCTGGACGAGGCCAAGCGCATGGATGCCACCACCGCCGAGTACGGTTGGGACGGAGAGTGGTTCTTGCGCGCCTACGATCACTTTGGCCAGAAAGTCGGTTCGCGCGAGTGTGAAGAAGGCCAGATCTTCATTGAGCCACAGGGAATGTGCATCATGGCCGGCATGGGGCTGGCGGATGGCCGGGCAGAGCAGGCTCTTACCTCTGTCCGGGACCGGCTGGCGACGCCCCACGGGATCGTCCTTCAGCAGTCCATCTATTCGCACTACTACGTCAATCTGGGCGAGATATCATCTTATCCTCCGGGGTATAAGGAGAACGGCGGCGTCTTCTGCCATAACAATCCCTGGATCATGATCGCAGAGGCGATGACCGGGGATGGCGACCAGGCGCATGATTACTACCTGCGCATCAACCCCTCGGCACGGGAGGAAATCAGCGACGCTCATCGCTGCGAGCCGTATGTCTATGCCCAGATGATCGCCGGGAAGGATGCGCTGGCGCATGGAGAGGCCAAGAACTCGTGGCTGACCGGCACGGCGGCCTGGAACTACGTCGCCATCGCCCAGTGGATCCTGGGCATCCGCCCCACCTTCGATGGGCTGCGGGTCGCGCCCGTCATTCCGTCAGATTGGGACGGTTTCACCGCAATGCGCATCTTCCGGGGAGCGACGTACAACATCACGGTGCAGCGAGAAGGTCCGGGCAACACTGTTTCTCTCACCGTGAACGGGGAACCACTGGGAGGAAACATTGTGCCCCTGCCGAACGCAGGCGAGACTGTCGAGGTCGTTGCCGTCATCAGGTAAAAATTGACGATTGCTGTTGGCGACTGAACCTACAAAGTGCAGGAATCTACTCTCGTTCTATGGATTCCTGATTGTGGACTTTGACAAAACAATCCGGTAACCATAGATACCTACTTAGGCTCACTACCATTTTTGCGATAAAGCCCTATGTCATTCTCGCTTTCGCGAGAATGACATGCCTCTTGGATTGGTCAAAACGTGTGCCGGTTTTGTCCCAACGCTTTGTTTTCTAATCGTCAATCGTAACTGCTCAGCTATTTGGGATGATGTACTGACAGTTATGAGTGCTGGGCGATTAAACATCCAATCGTTTGGGTGATGTTTACAGTTCACAGCCAAAAGTTAACAGCTAAAAGCCAATCGCTGAAAGCTGACAGCTGAGTAGTTGCCGTCAATCAATTAGCAATCATTCAACAATCTGAATGGTCTCCAGGGTTACCTGATCTCCCAACTCTTCACCATCAGGACCGGTTACGGATAGACGCTCCTGCGTCTGCCAGTTGTAGACGGTCACCACGATTGGGTAATCGCCCGGCGGCAAATCCTGGGGGAGGATGAAGCCGTAATTGTCGCGCAGCGTTTCCCCAGGCTTCCACCGGCTGGTCGGCGCGAAGCCGCCTAGCGGTGAGCGATCCTGTTGCAGCATCACACCCCCGTCAGGCCTCAGCAGATAGACGCCGACAGAATAATCGACGTCGGTAGAGGCATCGGCCTGCCAGGCCAAAGAAACGCCCAGCATCGCGTCCGGTTGCAAGCTGCCTGTCGATGTGCTGCCGGAGGCCATCGTCACGTCGTAACCCAGCAGGCGGATCGAGTCGCCAAACCGAGCATTGATGTGGCTTCCGGGCGCGGCTTCCACGTCGGGTGCGTGCAGCGGCAGATACTGCGCCAGCCGCACCGTTGGGCTGAACTCGGTGATGCCGACCATATAAGCATACTTGGCCAAGTACCACTCCGGCGGGCGCGTCGACCAGGGATGAAAAGGGCTACTGTCGACGACCAGCCACAGCGGGCCACCCCTGTAGTGGGCTCCTCCCTGCAGCAGCGCATCGAACACCCCAGCAGATACCGGCGCGATCAGATCTTCCACACGGTCAGAGACGACCTCCGGCTCCTGCTCCCAACTGCTGCGCTCCCCCGGCGAGCTGGGCAGCGTGTACCAGATGGCATCCCCTTTGTAGTAGTTCAAGAAGTAAGGTAGATAGGTCGGTGTCGAGAGCAAGATCGAATCACCAGACCGGGCATTCTGATCCAGGTGCTCGCGCAGGGCATCCAGTTCCGGTATGTCGCTCTGGTAGCGTGGATCATCGTAGGCCCGCCAGAGGGCAAACAGGGTCAGCGCAATAGCCAAAGACGGAATAAGCAGGACGCTTGTTAGCACCGGTCGAGCAGCAGACCCTCGGGTACGGGCCAGCCAAATCGACAGACTTATGATGGCTCCCAAACCTGTTGACAGTATGGCAATTGATGGCCAGTCTGTCGTAGGCGTCAGCCAGATGATATCCGTCTGCGCCTGGGGGATGAACAGCAGGCTGCCGAATGCCTGTGACCAGCGGAAAGACCAGATGGCCGGGCCGAGCCAGACAAACTGCCCTGTGCCCGCCTCGATCTGGGCATAGTAGCTGAAGATGTTGACGTACACACCGCCAATCTGGATCGCCAAGCCCAACAAAGTCAAAAGGCCCAACAAAATTCTGAGCCAGACCCGGGCGCTGCGCAGCATGATATCGATCAGCGGCAAAGCAGCCAGCATCAGAAAAGGCGTCAGTGGGACCATGAAGCGAGGGCCCCAACCGGCCCCACCGCTCCAGATCCCGCCCTTGACGGCCGCATAAATGACAACAAACCAGAGCGTCAATGCCAGCGGCAGCCATGATTCGCGCCAGCGCTCACACGGAAGGATGGCAGGCGCACCCAAGGCCAGGAACAACACGGGCGAGTACCACCAGATGCCCTTACCCGGGCTGATGAGCAGACCGGCGATACCTTCCCACGATTGGGGCAGGCCGACCAGCAGGATCTCGAGCTGGCGGGCGAGTTGGTAACGTGATTGAAAAAGACCCAGCTTCTCCCGCAAGAAAAACAGCGACAGCGCCAGGACAGCCCCCGCAATCACAACTCCAGTCCCAATTCCAATAACCTGGCGGCGATGTCTTGCAATGGCTTTCCTTCCGGGGTAGGCATAGGCGGCCAGGGCAGGCAAGGTAAGCAGCACCGATTCCTTGCTGAGCAGCGCAAACGCGGTGACAACTATGCCGGCCAACAGCCATCTCCAATGGCGCTGCTCGCCTCCAGCAAAGGCACGCCGCCACCGCTCAAGACAGAGGGCTGCACCGATCAGCATCAGCGCAGTGAGCGGCTCCCGGAAGAAGGTCTGTGTGTAGGGCCAGGCGATGGTTGTCAGACCGAAGAGCAGCGCAGCAACGACGGCCGTTTGCTCCCGGTAGCCCAGCTCGAACGCGTAGTAAAAAAGGAGCACGCCGGTCAAGGCAGTGATAATCGGGTTAAATAAGAAGATAGCATGGATGTTGCCGATCCGGGCCGTGTGATAGGCCAACCAGTAAAGAGGAGCAGCCAGCAAGGGCTGGTTAAGCTCGGCGTCCACGGGGACTAGGCCGCGCAAGTGAACCGTCTGGCTGAAGTAGCGTCTTCCCCAGATAATCAGGTTATTGCTGGCATCGATGAGCAGCCGCTCGTCATCAACCTTGATGAGGCCGGAGAAGGTCAGAAGATAAACCATGTAGAGCAGGCTGCCGATTGCAATGGCCGATACCACATGCCGGGAGGATGCCCATGAAGCGAATTTTCGCAATGGCGAAGGTAGTGTCATAAGAACAATCTCAATCTCAGAAAGGAAGCTGATGAATAACTGCTCAGCTCTCAGCTATTGGCTTTTAGCTGTTAGCTTTTGACTGTGAACTGTAAACTAAAACTCATGCCCCATCACCCAAGCAATTTGATGTTTAATCGCCCAGCACTCACAACTGTCAGTACATCACACCACGTAGCTGAGTAGTTGCGCTGATGATTAAAAGTCTGTTGGCGCGCCAAAGCGCTGGGATATATCTTCGTCAGTTCAATACCTTGGCCAACGCTGTCATGGCTGCGAGAGCAAGAAGCCATAGACATGGAAGTGGATTCCCGCTTTCGCGGGAATGACAGGCAGCCTGGCAGCGGGGAACAAGACAGGTGACGATTGGATAATTGCCTGGTCGTTGCAACAATCTGCTTTTCAATCGTCAATCACACAACAACTTGAGTAACCTCTCGATGTTGCTATGCTCAAAGAGGCGCTCTTCGTTCCAGATCCGTCGATCCTTCGTCGATCCTTCGTTCTG